>CAXRFJ010000324.1:0-6765 GCA_964229475.1 Rubrivirga sp. | reverse complement strand
CTCGGTCTCCGCGGCGACGCGGTCGAGCACGGCCCGGACCTCGTCGTAGGTCGAGGTGCAGCGGTAGGCGCAGGCCTCGGCCGGCGTCGGCCAGCCGGCGGGCCCGCGGGCGGTCGGGGTCGACGAGCCGCACCCGGCCGCGACGAGGGCCAGGGCGGCGATCCTGAGACGGGTCACGAGGCGGGGTCGATGGCGGGGTCCGTGGCGGCGAGCCGCTTCACCATCCAGCGGTTGAGCCCGTAGAGGGCCCCCAGTGCGACGCTCCACTGGACGAGACACGACATGGCGCTGTACGGCTCCAGCGGGTCCCACCAGCGGCTCGTGAAGTCGGCCGTCGTGGCGAGGTAGAGCCACCAGACGAGCAGCACGATGGCCTGGAGCGGGATGGCGAAGCGGATCCACACCGTCCAGATCTTGGGGATCCCCCAGTCGGAGGGCGTGGCGACCTCCTCGCGCAGCGCCTCGGCGCCGTGGCGGATCACGGCGAGCGCGATGAACGCGCCCGACAGCATCAGCGCGACGCCCCACACGAAGTCCTGGTTGCCGAAGACGTTGTCCGACAGCGCGCTCGGCACGCCGACCAGGAAGGCGACGACGCCGACGCCGAGCACGGCCTTGGGCCGGGGCGCCCCGAGGTCCACCACGACGCGCGTCGAGAGCTCGATCATCGAGATCAGGCTCGACAGCGCGGCGAACGTGAGGGCCAGGAAGAACAGGACCGCGAGGGGCGCGCCGAGCGGCATCTCCGAGAACAGCGCCGGCATCCAGATGAACGTGAGGCCGGTCCCCCGCTCGCCGCTCGTCCGCATCACCTCGAGCACCTCGGGCTGGGTCATCTGCGGCCCGAGGACCGCGAACGCGATCCCGAAGATCATAGTCCCGGCCAGCAGCGAGACCGTGTTGTTGCCGACGCCCGTGATCACGGCGTTCCGGACGACGCCATCCTCCTTCCGCATGTAGGCGGCGTAGGTCAGGATGAGGCCCCACCCGGCGCCCGTGTCCCAGGCGTTCTGGGTGAGCGCCTCGAGCCACGTCGACGCCGAGGCGAGCGTGCCCCAGTCGGGCGTGAACAGGTACGCGATGCCGGCGCCGGCGCCCGGGAGCGTCACGGCGCGGACGACGGCGAGCACGACGATCACGAGGAGCGTCGGGACGAGCACCTTGTTGGCCTTCTCGATCGTCGAGACGCCGCCGCGGACGGCGAGCACGCCGAGCCCCATCATGAGCGCGTGCAGGACGATGGGCCACGGCGAGGCCTGGAAGGCGTCCCACGCCGCCAGCGAGGCGTCGCTGGTGACCGGCAGCCCCGAGAGCGTCGAGGTCGTGACGTAGTAGGCACACCACCCGGCCACCACGCTGTAGTAGCACATGATGGCCGCGGCCACGAACGCGACGAACGCGCCCAGCCACGCGACCCGCCCCCCCGCCAGCTTCGCGAACGACCCGACGACGCCCATACGCCCGCGCTGGCCCAGCGCGTACTCGGCGATGATGAGCGGGATGCTCCACGCCACGAGGAACACGAGCCAGGCGACGAGGAACGCGCCGGCCCCGTCGTCCCCGGCGTTCGAGGCGGCGATCCGGGGGAAGCGCCAGATGTTGCCCGTGCCGACGGCGATCCCGAGCACGCTCAGGATGAGGCCCCAGCGGGACGTAAAGCGGGCGGAGGACGAGGCGTCGGCGGGGGCGTCGGGCATGCGGCGGGGTCAGGGACGGCCGAGGCCCCAGTCGGGCGTGCCGGCGTCCTCGAACGGGTCGCGGGCCGGCGCGGGGCGGTGGGCGTCCGGGAGGGGGGGGCGGGAAAGGACGGGGGCCGGGGCCGCCGCGCTCGCGGGCGGCGGGACGGGGGACACCGGCGGCGGCGGCGGGGCCACCCCCGCGGCGGCCGCGGCCGGCGGGTGGGGGGCCTCGGCCGGCGTCGCGGCGGGCTCGATCGCGGGGGCCTCGGGGACCGGCGCGTCGCCGACCACGTCGCCGGCGATCTCCTCGGCCGCGGCCGTGTAGTCGACGGCGCCGCGCGTCGAGTGGCGCGTGTCGAAGACCGTGCGGCCGTCGCGGCTGGCGACGGCCAGCGACGACGACGTCCGGATGGCCGTCGAGAGGACGGCCTCGCCGTACTTGGCCCGGAGGTACTCGGCGTAGCGCGCGTGGCGGTTGAGGCGGGCGTCGACCTGCGTGAGGAGGAAGCGCGGCGTCGCGAGCGACGGGTTCAGCTTGTCCTGCACGAGCCCCGACGTCTGCCACGTCTGCTCGGCCCCCACGACGGGCTGGTACTCGGGCGTGACCGGGATCACGACGTGGTCGCTGGCCACGAGCGCGTTCATGGTGTAGACCGAGAGCGCCGCGGCCGTGTCGACGAGGATGAGGTCGTAGTCGTGCCCGGCGCGGACGGTCTCGCGCAGCCAGAGGACGTCGGTCGGCCGCGTGAGGCGGCGGAGCGCCTTCGTGAGCGCCATCGACGAGCCGACGAGGTCGAACCCGCTGACGGAGTGGACGGGGAACGTCCGGAGGTCGGCGGTGGCGTCGAGCAGGCCCAGCGCCGAGTGCTCCGGCTCGGGGTCGGGCGCCCCGCGCCTGCGCGTGAGGAACCCCTGGGGGGCGAGGTCGACGACGAGCACGCGGCGGCCCTGGCGGCCGAGCGCGGCGGCCAGGTGGATCGACGTCGTGGTCTTGCCGGTACCCCCTTTGTGGTTGCAGACGGTGAGAACGGGCACGGTGAGCCGGGCGGGCGAGGGGCCGCAAGATAGGCCGCCGCGCCTACCGTGGCCGCCCGAGTCGCCGTCCCGTTCCCGGTTACGCGGCGAAAGCGCGCTGTTTAAGCGCCCCGTGAAGCCTCCGATACCGACGCCGCCACCACCCCGGCCCGATGGTCTCTCGCAAGCGCCCGCAGCCGCCCCCGTTCAGCACCTTCGGGTGGTCCCTGACCGGCGCGCTGCTCCTCGCCCTCAGCCTCCCGCCGCTCGGCGTCTATCCGCTCGCGTGGGTCGGCCTCGTCCCGCTCCTCGCGCGGTGGGCCCACCGCCGGCCGAGCTTCGACTACGTCCGCGAGCTCTACGCCCTGCTCCTGACCACGAGCTGCTGCGTCGGGTTCTGGCTCCTGTTCAACCCGGACGCCACGACGGCCGCGATGGGCGGCGTGAGCCTGTTCCTCGTCCCGCTCCCGCTCGTGGCCGCGTTCGGGCTGGCGAACCTCGTCAAGGAGCGGCTGGGGATCCTCCCGGGCCTCGCCTCGCTCGCGTTCAACGTGATCGCGGTCGAGTTCCTGACGCTCTCGATGGGCGTCTCGGTCCCGTGGCTGCTCCTCGGCCACACCCAGGCCGACGCCGTCGAGTTTATCCAGATGGCCGACATCGGGGGCGTCCTGCTCCTGAGCCTCTGGGTCCTCCTCCTCAACGGGACGGCGTTCCTCGCCCTCCCCCAGACCGGCCGCCCCGGCGAGCGCTACGGCGAGCGCGGCGCCTCGATGGCCGTGTTCACGGCGCTCGTCGCCCTCCCGGTCGCCTACGGCAGCATCCGCACGGCCCAGGCCGACGTCCCGGCCGGGTTCACGACCGTCGGCATCGTCCAGCCCGGCGTGCCGCCGGGTACGTGGGACCGCCAGTCGGCCACGGTCAAGGTGGACCACCTCGCCAGCCTCTCCGACGACCTCCTCGCCCCGCCCTCGGCCGACTCGACGGCCCCGGACGTGGCGCCCACGCCACCGGTCGGGCTCCTCATCTGGCCCCAGACGTCGCTCCCGTTCATGGGGACCGACCGCGGCGAGCAGCAGCTCTACGACCGACTCCAGCGCTGGGCCGGCGCGCGCGGCGTCTCGCTGCTCGCGGGCGCACAGACGGCGGCCGACGGCGTCGAGCGCGGGGAGCGCGCGCCGAAGCCCGGCGACCTCGCCAACTCCGCGATCCTCATCCGGCCCGGCAAGCCGATGGTCCGCTACGACCAGATGCGGTCGGTCCCGTTCGCCGACGCGAAGTCGGCCGCCGGCCACGACCGCGTGCTGTTCCAGGCCGACGGGGCCGAGATCGCGACGACGGTCGGGTTCGAGTCCATCTTCGGTGACCACGTCCGCCAGTTCACGGCCGACGGGGCCGACCTCATCGTGGTCCTCTCGCGCAACGACCTCTGGGGCCGCTCGGCCGGGCTGTACCAGCACCTCCAGTTCACGCGGCTCCGGGCCGTCGAGTCGCGCCGCTCCGTCGTGCTCTCGACCGTCAGCGGCATCTCGGCGCTCATCCACCCGACGGGCGAGATCGAGGAGATCGCGGGCTGGATGGACCAGGACGTCGAGCCGATCCAGGTCCCGACGTACCGGGCGGAGACGTTCTACGTGGCCCACGGCGACTGGGTCGGCCGGTGGGCCCTCGCCCTCGGGCTGATCTACAACCTCGGCGCGATCGGGCTGACGGTCTTCTTCCCCGAGCTCGTCGGGGTCAAGAAGCCGGGCCCGCGGCCGGCGGCCCGCCCCGCCTACTAGGCGCGCGATCTTGGGGCGCCCCCGCGTGCCCATGATCGCCCTCGCCTGCCCGCTCGTCCTCGCGTCCGCCTCGCCGCGGCGCCGCGACCTCCTCGCCCGCCTCGGGCTCACGTTCGACGTCCGCCCCACCGACGCCGACGAGACGTGGCCAGAGCGGCTCGCGCCCGGCCCGGCCGCCGCCGAGGTCGCCCTCCGCAAGGCCCGCGCCCTCGACGCCAACGAGGCGCTGGTGCTGGCCGCCGACACCGTCGTGGTGCTCGACGGCGAGGTCCTCGGCAAGCCCGCCGACGACGCCGAGGCGGCCCGGACGCTCCGGCGCCTCAGCGGCCAGACGCACACGGTCGCCACGGGGCTGGCCCTCCGGCACGGCGCCCGCGAGACGACGGCGTTCGAGCTCACGCACGTGACGTTCGCCGCGCTCACCGACGACGAGATCGCCGCGTACGTCGCGACGGGGTCGCCCCGCGACAAGGCCGGCTCGTACGGGATCCAGGACGACCTCGGGGCCGTGTTCGTGGAGCGGATCGACGGCGACTACTTCAACGTCGTCGGGCTCCCGCTGCGCCGGCTCTACGCCACGCTCCGCGCCTTCGTCCCCGACCTCGTCTCGCTCGCCTGACATGCGCCTCGCCCTCTCCCTCCTGCTGGCGGCCCTCGCCTTCGGCTGCGCCGATCCGTCGCCCGAGGCGGGCCCGGCGGCGCCCGACACGACGGCCGCCGCCGCGCCCCCCGCCGACCCCGGCCGCCAGTCGGTCGCCGACGTCGTGGCGACGAGCCCGCGCCTCCGCACGCTCGCCCGGCTCCTCCGGGCCTCCGGGCTCGACGCGACGCTCGCCGACACCTCGACGGCCTACACCCTCTTCGCGCCGTCCGACGACGCGTTCGCCGCGCTCGGCGACGACGCCGTGGTCGCGCTCGAAGCCGACCCGGACGCGGCCCGCACGGCGCTCCTCGCCCACGCCCTCCCCACCCGGATGCTCTCGGTCGACGTCTTCCCCGACCTCTCGATCGAGTCGATGGGCGGGACGGAGCTCGCGTTCCTCGAGCGCGACGGCGGGCTGGCGGTCCGCTCCGGCCGCACGACGGCCGGGATCACCGACGCCGACCGCGACGCCGACAACGGCGTGGTCCACGTCGTCGACGCCGTGCTCCAGCCATGAGCGCGCCCGTCTACCTCCTCCTCGGCGGGACCGGCGGCATCGGCTCCACGCTCGCCCGCCGCCTCGCCGCGGACGGCGCCACCGTCGTCCTCGGCGCCCGCGACGCCGACCGCCTCGGCGCCCTGGCCGACGAGACCGGCGGGAAGGCGTTCACGCTCGACGCCACGAACGCCGACGCCGTCTCCGGCCTCGTCGACGCCGCGGTGAGCGAGTTCGGCCGGATCGACGGGGCGATCAACCTCGTCGGCTCGATCCTGCTGAAGCCGGCCCACGCGACCTCGCCCGACGAGTTCGACGAGACGCTGACCCTCAACCTCAAGACCGCCTTCTACCTCGTCCGCGCGGCGGCCAAGGCGATGATGGGCGCCCGCGAGCCCGCAGGCGGCTCGAGCGTGCTGATGTCGAGTGTGGCCGGGCGCTACGGGCTCTCGAACCACGAGGCCATCGCCGCCGCCAAGGCCGGCGTCGAGGGGCTCGTGCGCGCCGCCGCGGCGACCTACGCCCCGAAGGGCGTGCGCGTCAACGCCGTCGCCCCGGGCCTCGTGCGGACGCCGCTCGCGGGCCGCCTCGTGGCGACCGAGCAGGCCGTCGAGGCGTCGGCGAAGCTCCACCCGCTCGGGCGGATCGGCGAGCCCGACGACCTCACGGACGCGCTGGCCTTCCTGCTCGACCGCGAGGCGAGCGCGTGGGTCACCGGGCAGACGCTGTCCGTCGACGGCGGATTCGCGACCGTCCGGCCGCGCTAACCCCGCACCGGCGCACGGCCGAGGCGGGGCCGGCCGTTGGGAAAAGGCGCCCGTCCGAGCCCGACTCGGACGCTACCTTGGCCCTACGATGGCGCGTCCCCCCGGACCCCGCACCCCCATGTCCCTCCTCGTCAAGGTCGCCGTGGCCGTCGGCCTCGCTTCGGCGGCCCTCTGGTCCTCCACCACCGTCCCCGTCGTCGCGCCCGCCGCGGTCGCCCCCGCGCCGTGGGCGCGCGCCGAGGCGCCCGCGGCGGCCGTCGCCGACACGCTCGCGCTCGACGCCGCGCTCGGCCAGCTCGTCGCCGCGCCCGACGGCGCGCCGGAGCTCGACGCGCTCGACCGCGCCGGCCGCGTCGGCCGCGTGGTGACGACGGCCCGGCGCACCGAG
>CAXRFJ010000323.1:0-10315 GCA_964229475.1 Rubrivirga sp. | reverse complement strand
CGACGAGGGCGTGGCCCCCGGTGACACGCCCTCGTCGCCCCTCCACGTCCCGGACTCCGTCCGTCATCGCATGAACTCCGACCCCAACGCCCCCGACTCCGCCGCCAGCCTCGATCTCGCCCGGGCGGTCGGGCACGCCGTCGCGGCGGCTCAGCCCTTGACGGGTGCCGACCTCTTCGCGCTGGCGGCCGACGTCTACGGCGGCACGCTCGCCGGGGGCTCCTTCACGCCCCGCGACGCCTACGACGCGGCCGAGTTGGGCCTCCACCTCCACCTGCTCCGAACCATCGGGGGCCTCCCGCCAGAGGCCTCCGGCGTCCGCGAGGCCCTCGCCGAGGTCGAGCGCTTGTCGGCGCTCCTGCCCAGCCAGACGCGCCGGACGGCGGAGCAGAACGACTACCAGCAGTTCTCGACGCCCGCCGCCTACGCGGCCCTCTGCGCATGGGTGAGCGGGGTGGGGGAGGGGGACCATGTGATCGAGCCCTCGGCTGGGACCGGTGCACTCTGCACGTTCGCGCTGGCCTCTGGTGCCTCGGTCCACGTCAACGAGCTGAGTGGGCGCCGCGCCGACCTCCTGGCGGTCTTGCTGCGGGAGGCCGGCCACGACCCGACTGAAACGCTCACGCGCGAGAACGCGGACCACCTCGACGCCATCCTCCCGCTGGCCGTCCGAGCCGACGTCGTGCTCATGAACCCGCCGTTCTCGCAGACGGCCGGCCGGCTGGGTCGCCGCCGCGTCCCGACCGTCGGGACCGACCACGTGCTCCAGGCGCTCCGCCGCCTCGACGCAGGCGGGAGGCTCGTGGCCGTCCTCAGCGCGGGCGTGCGGCCGGGGAAGTGGGCGCACCGGCCGTTCTTCGAGGCCGTCGACGCCCCGCCGTACCGGCTCCGGGCCGACGTCGAGGTCGGCGGGACCGTGTACCGCCCGTACGGGACGTCCGTACGCACGCGGGTCCTCGTCGTGGACCGGGAGCCGGAGAACGTGCCCGCACGCGGCAGAGCGGACGTGGGGGCCTCTGTCGAGAGCGTGGCCGACGCCGTGGACGTGCTCGCTCGTATCAGACCACGCGGGGTCGCCGACCCGGACGCCCGATTGCGATCTTGCTGATGCCCGGTCTCGGGCGCCCTCGGGTGGGGCGGCCTGACCCCAGTTTTGATTGACCGCCGTGCCACGTGGTTATCCGTCCTGGATCTGCTCGGACCGCAAGGCCGTGAACGTCCAGATCGCCCCGCTAACGTCGACGGCCGCCAGCAGAAGGAGCGCGGGGGGCGCCAAGCCGGCTATTACGAAGCCGGCGAAGAAGAACAGGACCGCAGTCCGCCCATAGACTGTGGCCATGAAGAACTCCTTGACATCATTCCTGGCCATCACGCCGTAGTAGTACCCCATGATCATGGTCATCATCCCGAGGGCCCGGACCCAGACCCCCTCCGTCTCAGGAAACCCGATGAGCCCCATGAACACGTTCGGTACGAGCACGAAGCCGGCGCCCGCGACGATCATGTAGAGGTAGAAAGCGTAGATCGTCCGGGCGCTCTTGCTCATCGCTGACGGGGGACGACGTCCGGGGGCGGTCCGGGATGGGGGCGGGGCCGTCATGCCGACTGCGGTGCTCTGCCGCCCTGCCCGTTTAAAGGGGCGGCGGTGCGACTCTCCAGCATCCGCTCGCTCCGCTCCCACAGCTCACGTGCGACGATCCCGTCGTCCTCGAACTTCACCTCCATCGGCTCGCCCTTCGCGTAGACCTCGCCCGGCCGCCAGTCGACACCGGGCGTCCCCTCGGCGAGCGCCGTGAGGTGGCGGGCCGCCTTCTCGGGGGTGATCGTGATGAGGTACTTGAGCGGCGTGTGGTAGATGAACCGCATGAAGTGGTTCGTGTCGCTGGCGAAGCTGGACCGGACCACGCCCGGGTGGAACGCGACGGCCGAGACCCCGTCCGCTCGGCGGCGCCGGTCGAGCTCGCGCGTGAACAGGATGTTCTCGAGCTTGGCGTAGCCGTAGGCCTTCTCCGGGGCGTAGTCCCGCTCGTTGTCGAGGTCGCGGACGTCGAAGTCGGTGCCCCACTGGTTCGCGGCGACGCTGGCCGTCTGGATCACCTTCGCCCGGCTGGCGACGAGCCGGTCCATGAGGAGCTCGGTGAGGTAGAACGGGGCGAGGTGGTTGACCTGGAACGTCTTCTCGAACCCGTCCTCGGTGACCGCGCGCTCGCCCATGATCCCGCCGGCGTTGTTGGCCAGGACGTCGATCCGGTCGTACTGCGCGAGCTCGGAGGCGAGCCGCTCGACGTCGGCCAGCCGGGCGTAGTCGGCGAGGTGGTAGGGGGCGTCGAGCTCGCGGGCGACCGCCTCGGTCTTGGCCCGGGAGCGGCCGACGACGACGACGCGGTGACCGCGGTCCTTGAGCTGGCGGGCGGCGGCGGCTCCGATGCCGTCGCTGGCCCCGGTAATGATGATGGTCTGCATGGGGGTATTCGGTGTAAGGGGGGGGGAGTGACGCGAGCGGCGCGGCGGTGGTCGGGGCTCTCAGTCCCAGTCGGGCATGTGGGCTTCCTGGTAGCGCGCCCCGTACCCGCCGGCCGGGAGGACCTCGTCGATCCGCGCCAGATCTTCCGCCGTGAGCTCGAGATCGGCCGCGCCGACGTTCTCCTCGACGCGCTGCGGGCTCCGAGTGCCGGGGATCGGGACGATGCGGGGGCCCTGCGCGAGGACCCAGGCGAGGGCGAGCTGGGGGAGCGTGGCCCCCTTCGAGGCCGCCAACTCGGCGAGCCGCTCGGTCGCCTCGAGGTTCCGCTCGAAGTTGCCCGGCTGCCACCGGGGGTCCTGGTTCCGCATGTCCGTCTCGTCGTACTCACCGGCTGGCCGGGCCGTCCCCGTGAGGAAGCCCCGCGCGAGGGGGGAGTAGGGGACGAACCCGACGCCGAGCTCGTCGAGGACGGGGAAGAGCGCCTCGGCGTCACGCTCGAACAGCGAGTACTCCGTCTGGAGGACCGTGACCGGGTGGACGGCGTGGGCGCGGCGGAGGGTGTCCGGGCCGGCCTCACTGAGGCCGAAGTGCTTGACCTTGCCGGCCTCGACGAGCTCGGCGACGGTCCCGGCCACGTCCTCGATAGGGACGTCCGGGTCGACCCGGTGCTGGTAGAGGACGTCGATGACATCGACGCCGAGGTAGCGGAGGCTGTTGTCGACGACCTCGCGGATGTGGTCGGGCCGGCTGTCGGTCCCATACTCGCGGGTGAACCCGAACTTGGTCGCGATGACGACGTCGTCGCGGAAGTCCCGGACGGCCTGACCGACGACCCGCTCGTTCTCGCCCCACCCGTAGAGCTCGGCGGTGTCGAAGAAGGTGACGCCGAGGTCGTGGGCCCGCTGGATTGCGGCGACGCCTTGGTCCTTGTCGCTCGGGCCGTAGGCCATGCTGATCCCCATTGAGCCGTAGCCGATGGCAGAGACGGTCAGGTCCTGTCCTAGTGTGCGTCGTTGCATAGAGTCGTCTTAGAGGGGGAGGGGGAGCCAACTGGCGGGGGAGGGGCTCGCGGCCCCGCCCCGTGTGAGAGGGAGTAAGCCCATCAAGGGCGCTGTCGGGCTATCTTGCACGCAGTGCAATCCGATAGGTTGCACTGCGTGCATGATTAACCGTTTCTACTCGTATGACCAGCCTATGAGCCCACCGAATGAACCAGGACGCCGCGAACGAAAACGGCTCGCGACCCGAGCGCGACTGGAGCAGGCAGCCCAGCAGCTGTTCCTGAGTCAGGGGTTCGAGCACACGACCGTCGACGAGATCGCGGCGGCGGCAGGCGTCTCGCGCAGGACGTTTTTCAACTACTTCGATACCAAGGAGGCCGTCCTCTTTGGGCGCTACGTCAGTTTCGAGGAGGACCTTGCGAGGGCGATACGCGCGGCGCCCCCAGGTCTGAGCGCCCTGGAACTCGCGGAGCACGCCGTGACCGCGCTCCTCAGCGACTCTGATCCCGAGGAGGCCCAGGCGTTTGAGCAGATCAAGCGCGACGTGCCCGCGCTTCAGGAGCGCGACCGCGGGAAGTACGAGTGGCTCGAGCGGACGGTCGCGGACGCGTTGGCCGAGCGCACGGACGAGGAGCGAGCGGACCTCCGGATGCAACTGGACGCGATGGTCATCACCACGGTCCTCCGCGCCTCGCTCGACGCGTGGGTGGCTGCTGCGACTGCCGGCATATCAGCGGGTGACCTCGTACATCGGGTGGTCCGTATGCTCGAAGCCAGTCTGGATAGGTCCTGACGCTGTAAAAATTTGAGGGCCCGCTTCCCGCTGGAGCGTGGTTGGTGAGAGAGGTGCCATCAGTGGCGGTTACGAAGGCGGCCAGATCTCTTTGTCGACAGCGTGGTCCCGGACCCGTAGGGGGTCTTCGACGACGGCCTCGACGTAGTCGTCGGCCGGGGTGGGGAAACCGGCCGGGACGCGCGAGAGGAACAGCGGGAGCGGGACGGGCGAGTCCGACCCGAGCAGGCCGAGCACGGTGAGCGGAATGGCGGAGAGGGGAGCGAACGAACGGGCCGCTGCGACCTTGGCGGACTTGTCGGGAGGTCCCGGCCGGAGCGCTTCTGGTTCCACTCAGCCGCTCAGCGCTGCTAGGTGCGCCGTTCACAAAACGGCGGATTAGGCGGGAGGGGAGAGGACGCAGACCGCCGCGAGCGCCCACGGGACGCATGGGCAACCCGTCCGGGAATCAGCGTCCGGCAACCACGTCCGCTGAGCCTTTCTGAATGGGGGTATAGGGGACGGAGCGTTGGGTGTCGGGTCATCGGCGTGGAGTAGGCCGCGCGGCTCGCCGCGATGCCGGGCCGGTGGGCGAGCCCGTCAACGCGGCGGGCCGGAGCCCACTGGGGCGGCCCTCCACGGGCCGCGACCCGGGCAGAGGCCCCGCACCATCAGCCAACCGGAAAACCCGTGGCTCCCTCTGCACCACACGTCGCCGTCCAGGCGACTCGCAACTCGGTCGAACAACTCGACCTCTTCGCCCTCCTCGTGTCGCCGCCACCGGCGACTCCTCGCATCGCGACCCTCGGAGCCCCACCGCCCCGCCCGCAGGCGACGGTGGCACCGCGCCCGCAGGCCGCGGCGTCGTGGCCCTTCGCGGTCGCTCTCCCTCTCGCGGTCGAGGCCGCCGAGGAGGCCACGGCCGCAGGGGCGCTCACAGCGTCCGTGTTCGACGCCTACCGCCCGAGCGTCCGGGTCCCGGGCGCGTGCCCCCACCCGACGCGGCTCGTCGAGTCGGCCGCGATGGCGGCGGCCAGTCCGCCCGCGTGCGACTACCGCCCAGTGCTCCCCGAACACTTCGTCACGGGAGGCCACCTCTCGGACGCTCAACTAGAGACCGTTTGCCGGGCTGGCGGAGCCCACGCGGAGCATCTTCCGGGTACCAGCGAGGAGGCCGGTCCGCGCCAGGGGTTCTTCCTGGGTGACGGGACCGGGGTAGGGAAAGGCAGAACCTCGGCCGCAATCATCCTCGACACCGTGCTCCAGGGGCGCCGCCGCGCCCTCTGGGTGTCCGAGAACCGGAGCCTCATGCGCGACGCCGTCCGCGACTGGACGGCGCTCGGCGGCCCGGCCGACTTCGTCTTCGACCTCGGCGCCTGCAAGGGGCCGATCCAGCAGGCCGAGGGCGTCTGCTTCGCGAGCTACGACACGCTCAAGGGCAAGCCGCGCGAGCGCAACGGCGCGCAGACCGGGATCGACCGGCTGGAGCAGGTCGTCGCCTGGCTGGCGGGCTCCAAGGGCGAGTCCGCGTTCGGCGGGGTGATCGTGTTCGACGAGAGCCACAACATGGCCTCCGCCCTCGACCGCCAGGGGAGCCGGGGCGTCCAGAAAGCCTCCCAGCGAGCGCTCGTCGGCGTCGAGCTCCAAACCCGGCTCCCGGACGCCCGCGTCGTCTACGCCAGCGCGACCGGGGCCACCGAGGTGGCCAACCTCGCCTACGCCGCCCGCTTGGGGCTCTGGGGCCGGGGCACCCCGTTCCCGACCGTCGAGGCGTTCGTCGAGAAGGTGTCGGCCGGTGGGATCGCGGCGATGGAGCTCGTGGCGAAGGACCTCAAGGCGATGGGGCTCTACCTCGCCCGCAGCGTGTCCTACGACGGCGTCGACTACCGGACGCTCGTCCACGACCTGGAGGAGCATCAGGCCCAGACCTACGACCGGTGCGCCGAGGCGTGGCAGGTCGTCCTCCGCAACCTCCAGGCCGCCCTCGAAGTGACCAAGGCGGACAAGTGCGGCCGCGCTCGCGCCGCGGCCTACAGCCAGTTCTGGGGCGCCCACCAGCGGTTCTTCCTGCACGTGCTCGTGTCGATGTCGGCACCGAGCCTGATCCGGGACATGGAGGCCCGCCTGGCCGCGGGCGAGTCCTGCGTGTTGCAACTCGTCTCCACGATGGAGGCGGCGACCGAGCGGGCGTACGCCAAGGCCGTGGCGAATGGTGAGGATCTACGGGACCTCGACGTGACGCCCCGCGACCAACTCCTCCAGTTCGTCGAGGCCAGCTTCCCGACGACGCTCTACGAGGAGTACCTCGACGACGACGGCCGCGTCCGTTCCCGTCCCGTCAAGAACGCGGCGGGCGACTTCGTGCAGTCGCCCGAGGCCGTCGCGGCAAGAGACCGGCTGATGCTGGAGGTCGGGGCCGTGTCCGTGTCGCACGGCGTCCTCGACCAGGTCGTCGCCCACTTCGGGCCGGACGCCGTGGCCGAGGTGACGGGCCGAGGGCGGCGGTTCGTGACCAAGTCCGTCGATGGGATCGAACAGGTCGTGGAAGAGCGCCGGACGCGCCGCACGTGCGACGCCGAGGCCGACGAGTTCATGGCGGGCAAGCGCCGCGTCTTGGTCTTCAGCCAGGCCGGGGGCACCGGCCGGAGCTACCACGCCGATCTCGCGGCAGCTAACCAGCAGAGGAGGGTCCTGTACTGCGTCGAGCCCGGCTGGTCGAGCGCGCGGTGCGTCCAGGGCATGGGCCGGGTCCACCGGGCCAACCAGGCGTGCCCGCCCGAGCTCGTGCTCGTGACGACGAACCTCAAGGCCCAGCGCCGCTTCCTGTCCACCATCGCCCGGCGGCTCGACCAGCTCGGCGCGCTCACGAAGGGCCAGCGCCAGACGGCGAGCCAGGGGCTCTTGTCGAGCGAGTTCAACCTGGAGACCCCGCTCTCACGGGCCAGCCTCCACAACTGGTTCGTCGACCTCTACCGGGGCTCGGGCCGCGCGGCGGCCGCGGGCGTCACGCCCGCGCTCGTGGAGGAGCAGATGGGGATCAAGGTGCTGGACGCCGACGGGCAACTCAACGTGGGGTCCGTCCCCGACGTGCCGAAGTTCTTGAACCGCCTCCTCTCGCTCCAGACCGGCGCGATGGACGCGGTCTTCGACTCGTGGTACGGCTACCTCGAAGAGGCCACCGAGGCGGCCCGTGAGTCGGGCACGCTCGATGTCGGTGTGGAGACCATCCAGGCCGAGCGGACCGTCAAGACCGACGAGCGGCTCGTCTACACGCACCCCCGGTCCGGCGCGACGACGCAGGTCGTGACGCTGGAGCTGACCCGGCGGACCGAGATCGTGGACTGGGACGAGGTCTGGCGCTGGGCCAAGGACGCGCAGGGACTCGGTTCCTGGGCGGGGTTCGTCGTCAACCGCCGGAGCGGCCACCCCTACGCGCTCTTCCGAGCCGGGAGCCGGACGACGGAGACGGGCCGCGTCGTCTCTCGGCTCCGCCGTGTCGGCGTCCGTTCGAATCGGCTGATGGACGAGACGGAGCTGAACCGGCCGGGGCAGGAGGGAGGCCACCAGCCCATCCCGACGGACGAGGCGAGGCGGCTCTGGGCCGAGGGCGTGGACGCCGCCCCCGAGTTCTACGTCGAGCCGGTCCACCTCGTGACCGGGACGATCCTCCCGATCTGGGACCGGATCGCGGGGCACCCTCGGATCTACCGTGCGCAGACCGACGCAGGTGAGCGGATGATCGGGCGGGCCGTAGCACCGGAGCACCTGAGCGCGACGCTCAAGGCGCTCGGAGCCTCTGGCGATGGCGTCGAGATCACAGCCGACGAGCTGGCGGAGCGGCTCATGGCAGGAGCCGAGGCCGACCTCGCCAACGGCTGGCGGCTCCTCCGACGCCGCGTCGCCGGTGAGCACCGGTTCGAGCTCGCGGGGCCGGACCTCGCGGCCATGCGCGAGCTGGAGGCCGACGGGGTCTTCGCCGAGGTCCACGCCTGGAAGACCCGGTTCTTCGTCCCGACGGGCGAGAGAGCGGTGGCCGTCCTCCGGGCGGTGACGGAGCACCGGCCCGTGGTCGAGATCCGAGACCTCGGGGACCGAGGGGGCTCGGAGACGGGCTACCGCCGAGCCGCCTGAGGGCACAGAGGTACCAGAGGCCAGTCGCCGGGGCCGCTCCGCAGACGCGAAGAGCGGCCCCGGCACCCGGCTGGAGGCCGTGCGAGAACCCCGCCCTCCGAAAACGGAGACCCGAGATCCATGTCCATGCACGGCCCCGGCGACTTCTGCCACGGGTGCAACCGGCTGATGTGCCGCTGCCTGCCCGAACCCGACCCTGAGGTCTTCTACCAAGAGGCCTACGAGGCGGGCTACGACGCCTGCCTCGCCGACGGCTACTCCGAGCGGCCGATGACCGAGTGGGTCTACCTCACGGGTCTGCGGGCCACGTGGGACGCCGAGGCCCGGCGGCTCGTCCACCACATGGTTCCGCTCCGGTTCGCCGAGCTCACGTGGCGGACCCACCACGCGAGCGTGTGGGCCTACGCCTGGTGGTTCGAACGCCAGTACGGCTTCAACCTGGAGGCGTACCTCGCGGGCTACGACGACGCAGGGGCGGGTCTGCCGTCGGCGCGCTCCGACCCGGAGGCACACGCGCAAGCCGAGGCTGCGCTCGACGCTCACCTCCCGCCTGGGGTGGGCAGGGAGCCCATCCCCGCCCCGGTGTCCGCTCCCGCCGAGGCGCAGCGCCAGCTGGACGCCGAGAGAGACGGAGTCGAGGACTGGCTGCCGTTCTAGCCGGTCCCCAAACTCGCAGACGTGGCCCGGCCGGGGTCGGGATCTGCCCGCCGTGGCGCTCTCCGAGCGAAGCGCCACGGCGGGCAGGGCACACCGGCCCGGCCCGTCGCGGCGCTGACACCAGCGCGGCGGAAACCGCCGAACGGTCGACCGCCAGACGGTCAACCGCCAGACGGGGGAGGCCCCGACCACGATGACACACGCTCAGACCCAACCCACACCGTCTCGTTCTACCGAGGACGTCCTGACGCCCGCGGGCACCTGCATTCCAGCGGCCGAGGTTCGTGCCCGGCGCCTCGCCCGCGAGGCCGATCGCTGGCTCGCCTTCGCCGTGGGGCTCACGCGGATGCGGCCCCGCACGCTCACGCAGAAGGCGCTATCAGCGTGCGCGTTCAGCGTCCACCACGGGACGCGGAGCCTGGCCGTCCCCTCGAAGCTCGTCGGCACGTCGCGCCACCAGGGGCCGCTCCAGGAGATCGCCCGCCGCGCCGCCGTCCGGGGCACGGACGCCCCGTGGGACGCGCTCGACCTCGACGTCTGGGACGACCGCGTCGCGGTCTCGCACGACGGACGGCCGCTGGGCGAGGTCCAGTCCAAGCACCTCCCGTGGGTGCTCCCGCTCGTCCCGCACGGCCTCAGCCTCCGCCTCACCCGCGTGACGGGGACGGGCCGGACGGCGGGCGGCCGTCCTAGGCGAGCCGTCCGGCTCGGGTGCAACGTCGCGTTCACGGGCGTGGGCGAGGCGCTGGCGCGAATGGCGGGAGAGCTCGCCACGCCGAACGGCGACGGCGCGGCCGAGACGCCCGAGACCGGACTCCGGCTCGTCGTGCTGGCCGAGGCCCTCGTCGCAGAAGACCCAGTCCGCGTCCGGATTCTGTCCGAGCGCGAGGCGCTGACGGGGGTCCCCGACGACGTGGTCCTCTGGCGGACGCGGGAGGGCGCGGCTCACGCATCGGTCTCCCACGTCGTCCGGCACTCGCCGACGGGCATCGAATGGGGCTACCTCGGAAGCGGCCCGTCCGACCTCGCGCTCAGCGTGCTCTCAGCGCTCGCGGACGAGCGGACGGCGCGCGAGCTCTACCAGCGGTTCAAGCAGGAGGTCATCGCGCGCGTGCCCGAGGAGGGCGGCGTGCTCCGCGCGGCGGAGGTCCGAGCCTGGGTCGACCGGGCACGGGACGCCACGCCGCTGCGCGGTCGGTCTCGCGGGGTCCCCACGGACCAGGCCGCGTAGCGCTGGCCGACCGAGCACCGGAGCCGCCCCGCGACGGAGGCGGCTCCGGTGCTCGGTCG
>CAXRFJ010000322.1:0-3546 GCA_964229475.1 Rubrivirga sp. | reverse complement strand
GATCCGCTCGCCGCTGACCTCGATCCTCGGCTACGCCGACCTCATCGGCGCCGACGCGACGCCCGACGACCTCCGCGAGGTCCGCGGGGTGATCGAGCGGGCCGGCGACCGGCTCATGGCCGCGCTCGACGAGCTGGCCCTCCTCGGCGGCGACACCGTCGCGGCCCAGCCGACGCCGACCGACGTGTGCGCCGTCGTGACGCGCGTGGCGGAGGAGAGCCGCGCCGCGGCCGAGGCCCGTCGCATCGCCATGAACGTGTGGTGCACGCTCCCCGAGGCCCCGCTCCTCGTCGACGTGGCCCTGTTCGAGAAGCTCGTCCGCCACCTCGTGAGCGGCGCCGTCGCCGCCGCCGACGGGCCCCGCGTCGACGTGGAGGTCCGCGCCCTCGGGCCGGGGGCGTTCGAGTTCGCCGTCACGGGCGGCATCCCGACCGACGCGCTCGGCCTCCGCGAGGGCTACGTGCCCCGGCTGGCGGAGGCGCTCGGCGGGACGGCCCACCGCATCGACGGCGCGCGGCCCGGCTGGGCCCTCCACCTGCCCCGCCAGCCGGCCCCGGTCGTCGAGATCCCCGAGCCCTGGAGCGCGGACGGGACGCCCGGTGAAGCCCCGACGATGGCCTTCGCGGGCCCCACGGCCTAGGTTGCCCGGGCCCCGCCGCCGCGCCCCGTGTCCGACCAGCCGCCGTTCCTCCCCGACTACGCCAAGCCCGACGCGCCCGGCGTCCACATGGGCTTCGACAACACGGTCGCGATCTACCACGTCGTGGCGCCGGAGGACTCGTTCGAGCGGGCGGCGCAGGACGTGTTCGGGCTCCTCCGCGACGCCGAAGCCCGCTTCCCCGGCTGGCCCCGCGCCTTCTACGTCGACGTGGCCGGCCACGAGGGCGACGCGGGCGGGTTCGACCCCGACTTCTACGAGTTCCAGCAGGACTTCTGGTTCGCGACCGTCGCCCCGTTCGTCCAGGTCTTCGAGCTCCCGCTCACGGGGCCCCTCGCCAACCCCGAGCCCCAACGGAACGACGTCCCCGACCGCCTGACCATCGGCGAGGACACGCGGCCCCACGCCGGACAGGTCATCGGCGACCACTAGGCCCGCCTCGGCGGCAGGGAGGGCCCGGCGGGGGAGAGCGTGACGGGTCGATATTGGCGCGTCGCCCTCCGGTCCCCGATGCGCTCCGCCCTCGCCCTCGCCGCCCTCGTCCTCGCTGGCCCCGCGCTCGCGCAGCGCGCCTCGCCGCTCACCATCGAGCAGATCACGCAGCGGCCGGAGGACTGGATCGGCGCGTGGCCGTCGGAGCCGTACTGGACCGAGGCCGGCGACGCGGTCTACTTCGAGTGGAACCCCGGCGGCGAGCTCCCCGCCGACTCCCTCTTCCGCGTCGACCCGGCCGGCGGCACGCCCGAGGCGGTCCCGGCCGACGTCCGGCGAGGCCTCCCGCCGCGGTTCGAGGGCTGGGCCGCCGACGGCCGCTACGCGCCCGACGGCACGCGCCGGGCCTTCGCCCGCGGCGGCGACGTCTACGTCTACGACCGGCGGGCCGGTCGCACGGAGCGCGTCACGCGCACGCCCGCCCGCGAGTCCGACCCGCGCTTCCTCGCCGACGGCGCGCTCGTCTTCCGCCGCGGCGACGCGCTCGTCCGGCTGGCGGACGGGGCCGTCGCGCAGCTCACCGACCTCCGGAGCGGGAAGGAGCCCACGGAGACGTCGCCGACCGACCAGGCGGCGTACCTCCGCGACCAGCAGCGGCGGCTGTTCGACGTGATCCGCCAGCGCGCGCGCCAGGACTCGCTCGCCGCGGCGGCCCGCGAGCGTGAGGCCCTCGACGCCGACGCCCCGCCGACGTTCTACGTCGGCGACCAGTCCGTCGGCCAGCTGGCGGCGGACGTCTCGGGCCGCTTCGTGGCCTTCACGCTCTCCGACCGGCCCGAGCCCGAGCCGACGCTCCTCGTCGACTACGTGACGGAGACGGGCGTGGCCGCCGAGATCGAGGCCCGGCCGAAGGTCGGCGGCCCGCGCGTGGGGTCGGACCTCTACGTCCAGGACGCCGCGCGCGACACGACGGTCCGGATCGACCTCACGACGCTCCCCGGCGCCTTCGACCCGTCGGACTACTCCGACGCGCCCGCCGACTCGGCCCGGATGTTCGTCCCGTGGCTCGCGTGGAGCCCCGAGCCGGGCGTCGCCGTCGTCGACGTCCGGACGGTCGACAACAAGGACCGCTGGCTCGCCCGCCTCGACGCCGAGGCGGGCACCCTCACGACGCTCGACCGCCAGCGCGACGAGGCGTGGGTCGGCGGGCCCGGCATCTCGTGGTGGGGCGGCCCGAGCGCGGGCGGGTTCCTCCCCGACGGCCGCTACTGGTTCCACTCGGAGCGGACGGGCTGGAGCCACCTCTACGCCGCCGACCTCGCCCGGGGCACCGTCGAGGCGCTGACGGAGGGCCCCTTCGAGGTCGAGGAGGCGACGCTCACCGCCGACGGCCGGACGTGGGTCCTGGAGACGTCGGAGGGCGACCTCGGCCAGCGCCACGTCTGGACGATGCCGAACGCGCGCGGCGGGTGGGCGCGGCGCCAGCAGGTCACGGAGGGCGTCGGGAAGTGGGACGTGGCCGTCGCGCCTGACGGCGAGCGCCTCGCGTTCCTCCACTCGACCTCGACGCGCCCGCCGGAGGTGTACGTCGGCCGGCTCGGTGCCGAGGCGGAGCGGGTCACGGACTCGGTGGAGGACGCGTGGGCGGCGTACCCGTGGCGCGAGGCCGAGATCGTCGAGGTCCCGGCGTCCGACGACGCCCGGGTCCCGGCGCGGATCTACCGGCCCGACGAGCCGAACGGCGCGGCCGTCCTGTTCGTCCACGGCGCCGGCTACCTCCAGAACGCCCACCGCTGGTGGAGCGGCTATTTCCGCGAGTACCAGTTCCACAACCTCCTCGCCGACCTCGGCTACGTCGTCCTCGACCTCGACTACCGCGCCTCCGCCGGCTACGGCCGCGACTGGCGGACGGCCGTCTACCGCCACATGGGCGGCCGCGACCTGGGGGACTACGTCGACGCGAGCGCGTGGCTGGGCGACGAGTTCGGGATCCCGCCCGAGCGCGTCGCGATCTACGGCGGTTCGTACGGCGGCTTCCTCACGCTCATGGCCCTGTTCACCGAGCCCGAGCACTTCGGCGGCGGCGCGGCCCTCCGCAGCGTGACCGACTGGGCCCACTACAACGACACGTACACCCGCAACATCCTCAACACGCCGCTCCAGGACCCCGAGGCCTACCGCCGCTCGTCGCCCATCGAGTTCGCCGCCGGCCTCGAGGATCCGCTCCTCATGACGCACGGGCTCGTCGACGACAACGTCCAGCCGCAGGACATCTTCCGGCTGACGCAGCGGCTCATCGAGCTCGGCAAGCGCGACTGGGAGCTGGCCATCGCGCCCGTCGAGCCCCACGGCTACGTCGAGCCGACGTCGTGGGCCGACAAGCTCCACCGGATCCTCGACCTGTTCGAGCACACCGTTGGTCCCGAGCGCGGCGACGCGTCCGAGGGCTGACCCCG
>CAXRFJ010000321.1:0-11964 GCA_964229475.1 Rubrivirga sp. | reverse complement strand
CGCGATCGACTGGCTCGAGGTCCGCCAGCTCCGGCCGGACCTCGCCCTCGTCGAGTGCCAGGTCCGCTCGACCGTCGTCGTCGGCGACGAGACGTACGCCGTCGACCCCCGCGTCTCGATGGTCCTCGACAGGGCCTCGGGGCGGTGGCTCGTCGCCCACTTCCACTTCTCCATCGCCGACGCCGCGATGGAGGAGGGCGAGACGCTCGTGGCCGCGCTCACGCGGCGGACCGAGGCGCTCGAGCGCGAAGTGGCGAAGCGGACGGCCGAGCTGGAGGCGTCGCTGGACGAGTTGACGGCGGCTCAGGCGCGGCTCGTCCAGCAGGAGAAGATGGCGTCGCTCGGGGCGCTCACGGCCGGGATCGCCCACGAGATCAAGAACCCGCTCAACTTCGTGACCAACTTCGCCGGGATCTCGGCCGAACTCCTCGACGACCTCGACGGAGAGCCCGACCCCGACGAGCGGGCGGCGCTCCGGGCCGACCTCCGGGCCAACGTCGAGGCCATCGAGCGCCACGGCCGCCGGGCCGACGCCATCGTCCGGGCCATGATGGCCCACGCCCGAGGCGGATCCGGCGCGCGCCGGTCGGTCGACGTCAACGCGCTCGTCGAAGAGCACGCGGCCCACGCCGCCCATGCCGAGCGCGTTCGCCGCCCGGCCGCCGAGCCGCCCGTCGCGTTCGACCTCGCCCCCGACGTAGGCGCCGTCGAGGCCGACCCGCAGGAGATCGGCCGGGTCCTCGTCAACCTTATCGCCAACGCCCTCGACGCCGTCCGCCAGCGGTCGGAGCAAGGCCCGGACGGCTACGAGCCCGCGGTGACCGTGTCGACCCGGGAGGCCGACGGTGGGGTCGCGATCCGCGTCGTCGACAACGGGCCGGGGATGACCGAGGCGGTCCGGGCGCGCGTGTTCGAGCCGTTCTTTACGACGAAGCCGCCGGGCGAGGGCGTCGGCCTCGGGCTCAGCCTCGCCCACGACGTCGTGGTCCAGGGCCACGGCGGGAGGCTGACCGCCGAGGCCGCGCACGGGGGGGGCGCCGCGTTCACCGTCTGGCTCCCCGCGCCCGGCACGCCGGGGGCCGAGGCCTAGCCTCCCTCCGCCTCGGCGCCGCGGCGGGCCGGGCTGGCGGTGTTGCCCGCACGTGAACAGACGGCGCCTCCGGGGCCCCGAGGGAACGAGACGCCGCGGCCGGCGCGTTCAGGCCGAAACGACCCCCAGCGCATGGAAGCCACTGTAGGCTCCGGCACGCACGGCGTGCCCGGCGTCCCCGACGCCTTCGACCACCCCCGCGGCCTGTTCTGCAACCGGACCCTCAACCTCCGGAAGATCCAGGCCGTCGGGTACGACATGGACTACACGCTCGTCCACTACCACGTGGCCCTGTGGGAGGAGCGGGCGTACGCGTACATCAAGAACGGCCTCGCGAAGCAGGGCTGGCCCGTCGACGACCTCGTGTTCGACCCCGACCTCGTGGTCCAGGGGCTCGTCGTCGACACCGAGCGCGGCAACGTGGTCAAGGCCAACCGGTTCGGCTACGTCAAGCGGGCCTTCCACGGGACGCGGCCGCTCCCCTACGACGAGCAGCGCGAGGCCTACCGCCGGACGCTCGTGGACCTCCACGACCGCCGCTGGCGGTTCATGAACACGCTCTTCTCGATCTCGGAGGCCGGCATCTACCTCCAGCTCGTCGACAAGCTCGACGCCGGCGAGCTCCCCGACGCCATCGGCTACGACGAGCTCCACCAGATCGTCCGCAAGACGCTCGACAAGGCCCACCTCGAGGGGCTCCTCAAGGCCGAGATCCTCGCCGACCCCGACCGGTTCGTCGAGCGCGACCCGGACATCCCGCTCACGCTCCTCGACCAGAAGGAGTCGGGCAAGAAGGTGATCCTCATCACCAACTCCGAGTGGGAGTACGCCGCACCGATCCTCCGCTACGCCTTCGACCCGTACCTCCCGGGCGACATGACGTGGCGCGACCTGTTCGACCTCGCCATCGTCGGCGCGCGGAAGCCGGACTTTTTCGACCAACAGGCGCCGGCCTTCGAGGTCGTCGGCGAGGACGACGACGGGCGGGCCGTGCTCCGCAGCCACGCCGGGCCGCTCGACGAGGGCCGCGTCTACGTGGGCGGCAACGCCGCGCTCGTCGAGGCCAGCCTCGGCCTCCGCGGCTCCGAGATCCTCTACGTCGGCGACCACGTCTACGCCGACGTCAAGGCGTCGAAGAGCGTCCTCCGCTGGCGGACGGCGCTCGTGCTCCGCCCGCTCGAGGACGAGATCGAGGCGATGGACGCGTGGCGCGACGAGCAGGCCCGGCTCACGGCGCTCATGCGCGAGAAGGAGCGGCTGGAGGCCTACTTCTCGGCGCTCCGCCTGGAGCGCCAGCGGAACGTCGGCGGCTACGGCCCGCAGACCGACCGCGACCCGGACTGGCTGAGCGAACGGATCGGCGACGTCCGCGAGCGGCTGCTCGGGCTCGACGCCCAGATCGCGCCGCTCGCCGCGGCCTCGGCCCGGCTCGTCAACGAGAGCTGGGGCCCGCTGATGTGGGCCGGCAACGACAAGAGCCACCTCGCCCGCCAGATCGAGGCCTCCGCCGACGTCTACACGGCGCGCGTCTCCAACTTCCTCCACTACACGCCGTTCGTGTACCTCCGGAGCCCGCGCGGGACGCTCCCCCACGACCACGTGGCGCCCCAGGACTCGGCCCTCGCAGCGGCCTCCCGCGAGATGGGCCTCGACGGCCTCTCGTGAGGGCGCGCGTCGGGGCCGCCCTCCTGGGGGCCGCCGTGCTCGCGGCGGCCTGCGGCCCGCCGACGCCCTCCGTCTACCTCATCGGCAACTCGCTCACGCGCGACACGGTGCCGGCACGGCTCGACGGGCAGGTCGCGTGGCACATCGCGTGCGGGAAGAGCCTCCCCTGGATCCTCGCCCACCCCGACGTCTCGTGCGTCGACGACGCCACGCTGTGGCCCGAGGCCCTGGCCGCGACCCAGTACGACGTCCTCGTCGTCCAGCCCCACCCGGGCTCGACGCTCGCCGAGGACGCCGACGCCATCGCCACGTGGATGGCGCTCCAGCCCGGCGCCGCCGTCGTCGTCCACACCGGCTGGGCGCCGGCCGACGCGATCGGGAGCGAATTCGCGGCGGTGGCGACGTCGGGCCGGATGACCCACAGCCCCGCCTGGGTCGAGGCCCTGATGGCGGAGCTCCGGCGCCGCTTCCCCGAGCGGGAGGTCCGGCGGACGCGGGCCATGGACCTCCTCGCGCAGGCCGAGCGCGACGCCGCGAGCGGGGCGGCCCCGTTCGACGACGTCCGCGCGCTGTACCGCGACCGGCTCCACATGAGCGCCGGCGCGGGCCGGTACCTCATGCACAACGCGCTCCGGCAGGCCCTCGGCGCCGCGCCGCGCCGCGACGGGTTCGCCCTCGACCCCGAGCTCCAGCGCTACCTCGACGGCCTCCTCGCGCGCGGCGCGTGAGGAATGGGGGCAGGCGAATCCGGCGCCGCCGCCTCGGGTAGACGCCCCTCCCCACCCCGACCGGCCGTGCCCGACTCGTCCCCCCTCTCCAAGCCCCAGAAGCGCGTGCTCGACGACGCGCTCCGCCTCGTCCGCGACCAGCGTCGGCGGGCCGAGGCGGAGGGCGCCCCGCTCGCGCCCGACCCGGCCTGGACCACGCCGTTCGGGCTCGGCTACTTCGTGGGCGCCGTCGACGGGCTGTGCCAGGCCCACGGCGTCCCGTTCGACGGGATGGCGCTGGCGGTCCTCGGGCTCGTCCTCGACGACACGTTCCAGCGCCCCCAGAGCGACCGGCTCCGCCACCGGGCCGGCGAGCTGCGGCAGGCCGGCGACGCCGACTTCGCGCGCGGCCGGCCGTGGGGCGGCAACGAGGCCATCGGGATGCAGCGCGGCCTCATGAAGCCCGTCGGCCTCGTCCACCTCGCCCAGGGCCTCGAGGACCGGATGGGCGGGCCGGTCGGCGGGCCCGCGGCCTAGCTCCCCCGCCTCGGCCCCGAGGCGGGGTCGGCTAGAGGCGACGGAAGCGGACCGTGAGGGTGCCGCGGTTGTTGCGCTGGTCGCGGTAGACGTCCGGGTCGAAGGCCTCGAGGTTCACGCCGGTCCGCGTGAACGTGGCCTCGAGCACGTTGGCCTGGTCGTCGTAGTTGAGGACGAACTGCTCGGGCAGGAAGATGTCGGCGAGGTCGTCGACGTCGTCCTGGGTCACGGCCTCGAACGAGGCCCGCCCGCGCGTCGCGCCGACCTCCAGCTCGATCCGGCTCGACGGCCGGCCGGTCTCGTACCGGACCACCATCTGGGCCTCGCCGTCGCCGCCGAAGATCTCGAGCGTCGTGCCCGAGTCGTCGATGAGCTCGCCGAGGTTGGCCGTCGGGAGGCTCTGCGTCGTCGGGTCGAAGGTCAGCTCTTCGAGCGTGTAGATCCCGTCGACGAGGTCGAGGTCACGGCCGGGGTTGTTCGAGTCGCAGCCGGTGAAGACGGCGAACGCGAGGACGAGGGCGAGGAGGGCGCAGCGCGGGCAAGTCGGCATGGCGGGGGCGTCCGGGGAGAAGGGAGCGGCATCTACGCGTGGGCCGCCCGTTTCGTGCCCGGGGTCACGTCAATCCGCGCTCATCCCCCCCGCCCCGGGAACCGGACCTCCGTCGTCGCGACGGCCCCGACGCGCCCGTAGCCGCCCTCGACGTTGAGCGGGAGGTCGGCGGGCTCGGCGAACGGGTTCTCGTCGAGCTCGAAGTTGGTGATCTGGTAGGCGTCGTAGAGCTCGGCCGTCATGGCGGTCACCTGCACCACGACCGCGCCCGTGTCGAACTCGTGGCTCCCGACGGCCGTGGCCTCGATGACGAACTCGCGCGTCCGGCCGTCGAAGGCGTCGTCGGGGAACGTGACGAAGTGGATGGAGCTGCCGGCCTCGCGGGCGCCGGTCACGAGGACCGGGTCCGAGGTCGAGAAGTGGCTCCGGTACGACGCGGGCCGCGCGAGCGCGACCACCGTGTCCGCCCGCCCGCCGACGCGGCACTCGGACCGCGTGACGCGGTCGTACTCGCGCGTGATGGTGAGGCCGTAGCGGTCGCCGAGGCCGGGCGGGTCCGTGAGGCGGACGGCGAACCGGCGGCGGCCGTCCGGCAGCTCCGTCGCCGTCGCCTCGACGACGGGCGCCTCGGGCACGGCCACGCGCGCCGACGCGGGCGGGAGGCCCGGGAGCTCGGTCCGCAGCTCGAGCCGGTCGCCGGGCTCGACGGGCGCCGCGCCGCGGTAGATGCCGCACTCGAACGGCCCCGTCCGCGTCTGCTCGACGAGGCCCGTCGCGGCGTTGCAGCCGCCCGCCGTGGCCCGGTAGCACGTCCACGAGATGGCGCGGAGCTCCTCCACCTCGACGCCGTCGCGGAGGAGGACGACGCGCCCGTCGACGCGCGAGGGCCGCTGGACGAGCCCGGTCCCGGCCGAGTCGACGGCGTACGGGTCGCGGCTGACGCTGAGGCGGACCTGCGCCGGCTGGCCCGCCGCCAGCACCGCCCGCGCCACGACGCCGGCCTCGTACGGCGGCGTCTCGATGTCGAGCGACGACGACAGGTCGCACCCGGCGACGGCGAGCAGGGCGACGAGCCCGAGGACCCGCCCCGCCTCGGTACCGAGGCGGCCGGAGCGGGACGGGGCAGAGACGGCGCGCATCGTCAGAACGCGAAGCGGTAGGAGAGCGACGGGAGGACGGGGAACAGCGAGATCCCCACGAGCTGCTGGCGGGCCTCGCCGGTCTCGGCGTCGGTCCGCTCGTCGAGGAGCGTGACGAACGGGTTCTTCCGGTTGAGCGCGTTGTAGACGTCGAGCGAGACGCTGTGCGGCCGCGGACCGCGCGCGAGGTAGACCGTGACGCCGAGGTCGAGGCGGGCGTAGGCCGGGAGGCGGTGCCCGTTGCGCGGGCCGTAGGCCACCTCCGAGGCCGCGTGCGGCACCGACTGCGTCCAGTACGGGATCGAGCCGGAGCTGAGGAACGTGGCGTCGTAGGTCGCCGCCGGCAGCGTGACGGCGTCGCCCGTCCCGTAGACGGCCGCGACCGACACGTCGACCCGGCGCGACAGCCGGGCGAGGACGACGGCCGACACGTCGTGCCGGCGGTCGTAGCGGTAGGGGAACCACGCGCCGTCGGCGATGGCGTCGAAGCGGCGGTCGGTCTTGGCGAGCGTGTACGCGACCCACGCCGTGAGCCGGTCCGTGCGGTGCTCGACGAACGCCTCGAGCCCGCGGCTCCGGCCCTCGCCCGTCACCACGAGCTCCTGCCAGTCGTCGGTGGGCGTCGAGAAGGCGGCGCCGTCGCGGTAGGCCACGAGGCCGTCCATCGTCCGGACGTAGCCCTCGACCGACCACGTCGTCCGGCCGGACCGGGACGAGCCGGCCAGCCCGGCGGCGACCTGCCCCCCCCGCTCCGGGCCGACGGAGTCGGCCGGGACCCAGAGGTCGGCGGGCAGGCCGATGCCGGCGCCGGTCGTGAGGAGGTGGACCGGCTGCTGGGTGACGGCCGCGCTCGCCTTGAGCGCCAGCCGCGGCCGGAGCGCCACCGAGGCGGCCAGCCGCGGCTCGACGGACGGGTACACGGCCGGGCCCGTGGCGTAGGCCGCGAGGTGGAGCCCGAGGCCGAGCGTGAGCGGGCCGAGGCGCCACGTGTCGTCGGCGTAGACGACGGCCTCGAGGCCGTCGGTGGGGCCGCTGCCGAGCGTCGTGTCGGCCGGGACGCCGTCGGCGGCGTCCTCGCCCAGGATCGAGAGCGCGCCGGGCGTGAACCGGTGGTGCGCGAGGGCCGCGCCGAGGCGGAGCGTGTGCCCGCGCCCGGCGGCGAGGTCGAGGTCGAGCCGCGCGCCGAGGTCGCGGATCCCGCTCCGGTAGCGGGCCGCCGCCGTCACCGGGCTCGGCCCGTTCCGGCCCTCGTCGGAGGTCACCTCGACGTCGAACCCGTAGTCGCTGGCGGTCAGCGTGAGCGCGCCGAAGAGGCGCGGCGAGAGGGCGCGCGTGTAGCGGAGCGAGCCCGTCAGCGAGCCCCAGTCGAGCCCGCCGCCGGTCACGTTCTCGACGCCCGTCGCCGAGCACGCGCCGTCGACGCAGTCGATCTCGGGGTCGAGGGCCGAGAACGCGAACGCGTCGCCGCCGCGGTAGACGCTGAGGTAGAGCCGGTCGCGGTCCGAGGGCCGCCAGTTCAGCTTGGCGTTGAGGTCGTAGAACGAGAGGCTCGGGTCGATCTGCGCCTCGTCGCGCTGCGCCGCCCGCTCGTTGGCCCGGTCGATGAACGGCCCCGCGAGCAGGTTGATGTGGGTCCGCCGGCCGGACACGAGGAGCGACGCCCGGCCGGGCACGATCGGGCCCTCGGCCAGCACCTTCGTCGAGAGCAGCCCGACCTGCCCCTGCACGCGGTGCCGCTCCAGGTCGCCGTCGCGGAGGCGCACGTCGAGGACCGACGCCAGCCGCCCGCCGAAGCGCGCGGGGTACGCCCCCTTCGTCAGCTCCACGCGGCTCACGGCGTCGGCGTTGAACGTCGAGAGGAAGCCAAACAGGTGGCTCGCGTTGTAGAGCGGCGTGCCGTCGAGGAGCACGAGCGTCTGGTCCGGCGAGCCGCCGCGGACGTAGAGCCCGGCCGTCCCCTCCTGGCCCGCGCGGACGCCGGGCAGGAGCTGGACGGCCTTCAGCACGTCGGCCTCGCCGAGGGCCGCGGGGAGCGCCTGGACGTCGCGGCCCGAGAGCGCGACCTCGCCCATCTGCGGCGTCGACTCGGGCCGCCGCGCCCCGGCCGCGTCCGCCTCGACGACGACCTCGCCGAGGTCGACCGGGCGGAGCGCCACGTCGAGCCGCCCGTCGACAGCCGAGTCGCTCCGCACCTCCTGCGCCCGGTAGCCCACGTACGACACGACGAGCCGCACGGAGTCCGCCGGGAGCGGGAGGCTGAAGTGGCCGTACGCGTTCGTGACGGCGCCGCGGTCGAGCGCCGGCGCGTAGACGGCCGCGCCGATGAGCACGCCGCCCGTCTCGGCGTCCGTGACCGTCCCGCTCACGACCGGCTGGGCGGACGCGCCCGCCGCGACGGCGAGGACGGCGAGACCGACGGCGAGACGCACCATGGACGACGGGGAAAGGCACCCGGCCCCGCCGACGCGGCGGAGGGCCCGCGCCGATTCCGGGCGGCGACGGGGCCCCAACATACGCCGTCACGGCCCCTTCACAATGACGAGACCGTTGCCCTCATCGACCGCACACCACCGGCGCCGAGGCCCCGTTCGAGGGCTATGCCCGCCCCCACCGCCCTCGCTCCCGCCGCCCTCGGCGCGCTCGTCGACCTCCTCCGCGGCCGCCGGATCGCCGTCCTCGCCGGCGCCGGGATCTCGACCGAGTCCGGCATCCCCGACTACCGCGGGCCCGAGACGAAGCACGTCGAGCGCCGGCCGGTCCAGTACGACGACTTCGTCCGCGACGCCGCGGCCCGCCAGCGGTACTGGGCCCGCGCGAGCCGCGGCTGGGCCCGGATGACGGGCGCCCGGCCGAACGACGGCCACCGCGCGCTCGCCCGGCTCGAACGGGCCGGCCTCGTCGAGGGCGTCGTCACGCAGAACGTCGACGGGCTCCACGCGGCGGCCGGGTCGCGGCGCGTGATCGAGCTCCACGGGGCGCTCGACCGCGTCGTCTGCCTCGGCTGCGACGCGCGGCTCCCCCGCGCCGCCACGCAGGCCCTCATCGACCGCGACAACCCCGGCTGGCTCCGCCTCGGCGCCGAGGCGGGGCGGGTGGCGCCCGACGGCGACGTGGAGCTGGAGGCCGGCGTCGCGCGGTTCGTGGCGCCGCGCTGCCCGTCGTGCGGCGGCGCGCTCAAGCCCGACATCGTGTTCTTCGGCGAGAGCGTCCCGAAGCCGCGCGTGGCCGAGGCCGCGGGCGTCGTCTCCCGGTCCGACGCCCTCCTCGTGGTCGGCTCCAGCCTCGCCGTCTACAGCGGCTACCGGTTCGTGCGGCAGGCGGAGGCCGAGGGGACGCCGGTCGCCATCGTCACGCTGGGCGAGACGCGCGGCCACCGGCACGCCGCCGTGGCCCTCGACGCCCGCCTCGGCGACGCGCTCCCCGCGCTGGCGGACGCGCTGGGGGCCTGACTCGATGGGCCGCCGTAGGGGCGGCTCGGCGATCGCCCCTACCCCACGGGGCCGGCTAAAAGTCCACCCGGAAGCGGACGTTGAGCGTGCGGGGCGTGAGGCGCGTGGGGACGGCCGTGTAGATCCGGCGGTCGCCCGAGAACTGCTCGACCCACGAGTACCCGACGGCGTTCGTCTGGTCGAACACGTTGAGCACCTCGACCGTCGCCAGCAGCTCGAGCGGGGACCCGTCCGCGAGGCTCGCCAGCTGGAGCTGCTTCGTCGCGCCGAGGTCGAACCGGAAGTAGCCGTCGGGCGGCCGGATCCGGTTCCGGGGGCCCTCGTCGAAGACGGAGATCGCGTCGATGGACCGGTCGTCGTCGCGCGAGGGGGCGGTGTACGGGAGGGCCGAGCCGTAGAGCGTCCGGATGTGGAGCGTCCACGTGTCGTCGCCGGGGACGTAGTCCTGGACGAAGAGGGAGAGGTTGTGGCGGCGGTCGGTCGGGCGCGGGATCCAGTCGCCGCCGCCGCGGAGGGCGAACTGGGCGAGGGTCTCCTCATCGGTCGCCTCGGGCGTGTAGAACCGCTCCTTCGTGTAGAGGAACCCGTAGTTGATCCAGCTCTCGCGGCCCGGCACCAGCTCGCCGCGGAGCTGGACGTCGAACCCGGTCGCGTAGCCCTCGGAGTCGTTCTCGGCCGAGTACACGACGCGGACGTTGTTGACGTCGTACGAGATGAGGTCGGAGAACGTCTTGACGTAGGCCTCGGCGCGGAACGCGATCCGGCGGCTCGTAAAAAAGTGGTCGAGCCCGACGACGGCCTGCGTCGCGCGCGGGCTCTTGATGTCGCCGTCGAGCGTGGTGAACGCGGACTCGCCGGGGTCGGGGTCGCCGCGGAGCTCGCGGTAGGTCGGCGCCTGGTGGTAGAGGCCGGCCGCGGCCGTGAGCGACGTCTGGGGCGAGAGCCGGTAGACGGCCGAGAGCCGCGGCGAGAGCGTGAGCTCCTCGTTGTAGGCGAAGTAGTCGACGCGGACGCCGGGCGTGAGCGTGAGCCGCCCGAGGCGGACGGCGTCCTCGGCCCAGCCGGAGAGCTGCCACGAGGCGAACGTCGTGTCGGCGGCGACGGAGTCGGCCGTGATCGTCCGCTGCTCGCCGCCCTCGACCTGGCCGGTGAACGTCGTCAGCTCGTCGATCCGGTCGTCGAAGCGGAGCGCGCGGGCCTGCCAGCCGGCCTCGACGCCGTGGCCGCCGAGGCGGGCGAGGTAGCGGCCCTGCGCCGTGAGGATCGTCTGCTGGATCGCGTTCTCGGCGACGTCGCGCTGGAGGGTCTGCCCTTCGAGGAGCCGGTCGAGGTCGGCCTGCGAGCCCTCGGGCCGCTGCTGGCGGCGGTAGAGCGACGTCCGGCTCGTGACGTCGTACGTCTCGAACTCGTCGGTCGTGAAGACCGAGACCCGGTGCTCGGCGCGGGCGCTCTCGCCGAGCGCGCTGGCCAGGAGGAGCCCGCCGAAGCCGATGTCGTAGCCGTCCTCCTCGACCCCCTCGAAGTCGCTGGCGACGGTCTGGACGAGGTTCGGGTAGATCCCGAACGTCGTCTCCTGCTGGCGCGGGGCGAGGCGGAACCGGTGGCGGGCGTAGAGCCCGAGCGCGCGGAGCGTGTGGGCGTCGGTGATGCGCCAGTCGGCGACGCCCTGGGCGTCGCGGAAGTCGGGGTCGTAGGCGCCCTCGAGCTCCTGGCCGGCGAAGAACCGCTGCGGGCGGGCGCTCCGGAGCGCGAACGCGAGGCCGGCCCGGTCGCCGAGCGCGCCGCCGGCCTGGAGCCCGGCGTCGAGCGTCGAGGCGTAGGCCGTCCCGCTCGGCCGGCCCTCCGGCGCGGCGTACGCGGCGTCGAGGACGGACGCCAGCTTGCCGCCGTAGCGGACCGGGAAGCCGCCGGCGAAGAGGGTCATCCGCGAGGTGAGGTCGCCGTTGATGAGCCCGAGCCCCTCCTGCTCGCCCTGGCTGATCCGGAGCGGCCGGTAGATCTCGAAGCCGTCGATAAAGAACTGGTTCTCGTCGTAGTTGCCGCCGCGGACCGAGTACGAGTTCGAGAGCTCGTTCGACGACGTCACGCCCAGCTCGGTCTTGACGCCGCGGATCGCGTCGGCCATCGGCATCGGCATGTCGCGGACCACGCGGGGGTCGATCCGGCTGACCCCGACGGCCTCGGGCTCGGCCTGGCCCTCGACGGCCACGTCGCCCAGCTCGCCGACGGCCTGCTCCAGCACGGCGTCGAGGCGGGTCGTCCGGCCGCGCCCGACCACGACGGTGTCGCGGAACGGCCGGTACCCCACGAACGACACGCGGACGGGCCACCGGCCCTCGGGGATGCGGAACGCGTAGGTCCCGTCGGCCGCCGTGTTCGAGCCGTACGAGGTGCCCTCGATGAGGACGGTGGCGCCGGGGACGGCGTCGCCGCTGGCGGCGTCGGTCACGCGGCCGGCCAGCTCGCCCCACACCTGCGCCCGGGCGGGCGCCGCGAGGGCGAGGACGACGAGGGCCGCGAGGGGCCAGAAGGAGACGCGCATGCCGCTGGGACTCGGTCGGGGGAGACGAAGGTCGAGTGCCGAAGACGGAATAGGCGGCCGCGCGGTCGTGGAGGGCGGCCAAGATATCTCGGCGCCGCGGGGAGATCAGCCCAGAGCACGTGCCCTTCCCGTTAGTTTCGGGCCGTGGCCCGCCCGTTCCCCCTCCGCCTCGCCCGCGCCGGCGCCGGGCCCGTCCGCGACGCCGTCGCCCGGGGGACGGCGCCGCCGGTCGTGCTGGCGGTCCGCGGCGAGCGATTGACGCGGCTGGCGCCGAGCGCGCTCGCC
>CAXRFJ010000320.1:0-15797 GCA_964229475.1 Rubrivirga sp. | reverse complement strand
GCCAGCTCGGTGAACCGGCCGCCCGTCACGTCGAGCGCGACGTCGAACGCGACGGACGGGCTGAGGTCGTAGAGGAGGCCGCCGCCGAGCGTGAGGCCGCCGCCGCGGGCCTCGAGGTCCGCGCTCGTGCCGGGCACGTCGAACGAGGCGACCTGGCCGGTCACGGCCGCCTGGAGGTACGGGTTGAGCCGCGACGAGGGGCGGAGGTTGAACCGGAGCCCGAGGTCGCCCGTGCCGAGGCCGTAGCCCTCGCCGCCGTCCTCGGGCTCCATGGCCGCGCCGCCCAGCGCGAGGAACGCCGCCAGCCGGGGCGTGAACCCGTAGGCGACCTCGGCCCCGATCCCGCCCCCGCTGTCCGACGACTCGTCGCCGGCGCCGTCGCTGGAGAGCTGGGCCGCGTAGACGGTGGCCGAGAGGGACAGGCCCTCCCGCCCGGCCTGGGCCGAGGCGTTGGCGGACAGGAGGAGCGCGGCGAGGGCGGCGGCGGAGAGGGCGGGGGAGCGGAGCATGCGGCGAGGGGAAAGCGCCTGCCCCTAGCGCGCGACGCCTCGGGAGGTTCCCGGGCGCCCCGGACCGCCCCGCCCGGGCGGATTCCGACCCGCCGAGCCCGGGACGGCCGGGGCCCCGCGCCCCGGCCCCGGCGCCCGCCGGACCCCGTCGCGGGCGGGCGAGTACGGGAGGGGTTTCCTCGTCGTCCCGTCCCATGGACCGCCTCTCCGACTCGTCCGCCAACCCCCGCCTCTCGGCCGAGGTGCTCGAGCGCGCCCTCCACGCGACCGACATCATGGTCGTCCTCACCGACCCGCGCATCGAGGACAACCCGATCGTCTGGGTCAACGACTACTTCTGCCAGTTCACCGGCTACTCGCGCGACGAGGTGCTCGGCCGGAACTGCCGGTTCCTCCAGGGCGACGACCGCGACCAGCCGGCCGCCCGCCGCCTCCGCCGCGCCATCGACGCGGGCGAGAGCGTGAACGTCCACATCCGGAACTACCGCAAGGACGGGACGCCGTTCGACAACGACCTCTACGTGAGCCCGGTCCGCGAGACGCCGGGCGCGCTCGACGGGCCCATCCGCTACTTCATCGGCGTCCAGAACGACTCGACGGCCCGCCTCCGCGCCGAGGAGGAGGTGGCCGAGCGGACGCGGGAGGTCCACGAGACGGCCGAGAACGAGCGGGAGCGGTTCGGGATGGACCTCCACGACGGGCTCGGGCAGGAGCTGGCCGGCGTCGGGCTCATGCTCCAGTCGCTCGTCGGGCGGCTCGAGGACGAGGGGTCGCCGTCGGAGGACCTCGCCCGCCGCGTGCTCGAGCTGGTGGAGGACGCGCTGGCCTCGGCGCGCGACATGGCCCGCGGGCTGAACCCCGTCGACGCGTCGCCCTACGGGCTCGGCGACGCCCTCCGGTCGCTGTGCGAGCGCGTGGCCGAGACGCAGCCCGACATCGAGGTCCGGGCCCGCGTCGAGCCCGTCGCCTTCGACGACCGCCGCGAGGCGCGGCACCTGTTCCGGATCGCGCAGGAGGCGCTCTCGAACGCCGTCAAGCACGCGGGCGCCAGCCGCGTCCAGGTCACGCTCCACCGGACGGGCGGGTCGGTCCACCTCGAGGTCCGCGACGACGGGGTCGGGGTGCCCGAGGAGCTCGTCGAGGCGGGCGACCCGGTGCCGGTCCAGGACCGCGCCGAGCTCGCGCGCCGGGGCATGGGCCTCTACGGCATGCGCTACCGCGCCGACCTCATCGGCGCCACGCTGGCCGTCCGCCGCGAGGAGAGCGGGGGGACCGTCGTGCGGTGCGTCCTGCCGGACAGCGTGGGCGGCCCCCGGGCGGGCCACCGCGCCCGGAGCGGCGAGCGGGAGTAGCCCGATGGCGGCCCCCGCGAGGGCCGGGAGGCCCGGCCTCGGGCGCGTCAGCCCACCGCGCGGCGGACGAGGTCGGCGACGGCGGCCTCGACGGCCTCGGTCCACTCCGTGAGGGCGAACGCGGTCGGCCACAGGGCGCCGTCGTCGAGGCGGGCCTGGTCGCTGAAGCCGAGCGTGGCGTAGCGCGCCTTGAACTTGTGGGCGCTCTGGAAAAAGCAGACCACCTTCCCGTCGCGGGCGTAGGCCGGCATTCCGTACCACGTCCTCGGCGCGAGGTCCGGCGCGGTGGCCGTCACGAGGGTGTGGACCCGCGCGGCGAGGGCCCGGTCGGCCTCGGGCATCTCGGCGATCTTCTCCAGCACGTCGCGCTCCCCGTCCGCCCGTTTCCGGGTCGCCTTGTCGGCCTTGAGCTCGCGGGCGCGCTCCGCCATCGCGGCGCGCTCCTCGTCGGTGAATCCGGTGTGGTCGGGAGTCGGCATGGGGCGGGGGGAGGCGTGCGGCGGAATCTAGGCCCGGCGCCGCGGCACCGAGGGGGCGGGCTCCGGAGGGCGGGGGGCAGGGGGCTTCACGGCGACGTACACGTGGTTGTCCCACGCGTCGGCGTGGTAGCGCTCCAGCCGGAGCCCGGCCTCGGCGAGCTGGCGCCGGTACCCGTCGACCCCCAGCGAGACGTAGCGGAACGGGACGCCGTCCATCGTGCCTTCCGCCTCGCCCGCGTCGCCGCCGGACGTGAACAGGAGCCGCCCGCCCGGCGCCAGCCACGCCCCGACCCGCCGGAGGATCGCCCGCTGCGCGGCCTCGTCGGCGTGGAAGAGCACGCCCCACGCCACGACGGCGTCGAAGGCCCCCGGCGCGAACGCCGCGTCCTGGGCGCGGACGTGGTGGGCCGGCACGCCGGGGAAGGCGGCCCGGTACCGCGCCACCATCTCGCGCGAGCTGTCGAGCGCCGTCAGGTCGAACCCCGACCGGAGCAGGGCCCGCGAGACCGGGACGCCGGTGCCGCACCCGAGGTCGAGCACGCGCGCGCCGGGCGGCAGCGCCCGGGCGAAGGCGACGAGGTCGGGGAGGCCGACGGCGGGGTCGCGCGTCGCGGCGTACCAGTCGGCGATCCGGTCGTACTCGTGCATCGCGGCGTCAGGCGACCGCGCGTCGGTCCCGCGGGTAGACGACGCCCGCCGGGAGCGGCACTGCCTCGGCGAGCGTGAGGCCGAGGCGGGCCCCCTCGGGGGGCACCCGCCTGCCGCTGCCGAGCGCGAGGGGGGAAAGGCGGAGGCGGTGCTCGTCCCCGGAGGGGACGCCGTCCGTCGCCTCGGACGCGTCGTTGTGGCTCGCCCACGTCCGCCGCGCCAGCAGGAGCGTGCCGGCGCCGGCCACGGCGACGCGCTCGCCGACGGCGTCGTCTGCGCTCCCGGGGGCCTGGACGACGCCCTCGGCCGTGATGAAGGCCGCCACGATGAGGTCGCTCATGAGAGGAGGGGAAGGACGTCCGCAGGGGCGGCATGCGAGACGGCACGGGGTCGGCCCCCGGCGCCTCGGCGGTCTCCGTCGGGGCTACTCGTTCAGGGACCGCACCCCTCGCGAGGCCAGGTCGGCCAGGCTCTGCCGCATCGCCCGGACCTGCTCCTCCGGGTGCCCCGCCCACGCGCCGACCTCGCCGACGACCCGGAAGGGGTGGGCGGACCGGTACGACATCGTGGGGTTGCCGGGGAACTTCCGGTCCGTGAGGTCGGGGTCGTCCTCGACGGGGCCCGTCGCCTCGACGAGGTAGATCCGCTCGCGGCCGTCGCCGGCCGCCAGCTCGGCGCCCCAGATCGCGGCGTCGAGGGTCGACGTGAGGAAGACGTAGCGCGCTTCGGCCCGCTCCCCGAAGTTGGACGCGAAGCCGGCCTCGACCCGGTCGCCGAGGGCGAGGTCGGCCTTCGTCCCGTGAAAGAACGTCTGGGCGAACGGGGTCGCTCGGGGGGCGGGGTGGGCCATCGGGAAGGCGGGGTGGGGGGACCGGGAGGGCGCTCGCCTCACGCGCTGGCGAGCGGAGCCGGCGCCGTCCGTGGAGCGAGGCGCGGGCTAGGGCGACCGGAGGATCGCCTCCATCGGGCGCCCCTTCGCCAGCTCGTCGACCAGCTTGTCGAGGGAACGGACCTGCCGGGTCAGCGGCGTCTCGATCTCCTCGACCCGGTAGCCGCAGATCGTGCCCGTGATGAGGGAGGCGTGGGGGTTGAGGTCGGCCTCGCCGAAAAACTCCTCGAACGTGGCGCCCGTCTCGATCAGACGCTGCAGGTCGTCGGCGCCGAAGCCCGTGAGCCACGCGATGACCCGGTGCAGGTCGTCGGCGGTCCGGCCCTTCTTCTCGACCTTCGCGACGTAGTGCGGGTAGACGGAGGCGAACCGCAAGGACGCGATGCGCGCGTCGTGCTCCGGGGTCGTCGTCATGGCGGGCGGGCTCTCAGGAGCGGGAGGATACGCCGCCCGTCTGACACCCCCGAGGCACGCCCCTCGCGCGGCCGCCGCGCGGTGGGCCGGCCTCCGCGTTTGCCCGGGCGGGAGCGACGCGTCGAGGGCGGCCACCCGATCGAGAAAAGGCCGGCTCCCGTCGTCGCGGTCGAACAGGGTGCGGCTCAGCCGCCTGGGGCCGCGACCGCGAGGGGTGAACGGGGCGAAAGCAGCGCCGAGGCCTGGACGAGCCGAGGGCGCTGGAGCCCTGGGTCGGTCTGCGGACGCGGGTTACACGGCCGGTGCGTGATCGAGCGTGAGGCGGAAGCTCACACCGTGTCGCTCGAACCCGAGCCGCTCGTAGAACGCGTGGGCTTCCGCCCGGACGAGGTTGCTGCTCAGCACCAGCTTGTAGCACCCAGCCTCCCGCGCCTGCTCCGCCGCGTGGGCCATCATGGTCCGGCCGACCCCGAGCCCCTGGTGGTCCGACCGGACGACGACGTCCTCCACGACAGCCGAGCGGCCACCCCGGTGCGAGAGGTGGCGTATGACGATGAGGGCGTAGGTCCCGACGACTGCCCCGTTGGACTCGGCGACGAAGACGGTGTGGCCCGGTGTCCCTTTGATCTGGTCGAGGACGGCGCGGGCTTCCGTCACGTGGAGGGCCGTCCCGTCGTCCATGTCCGGCTGATCGAGCAGAGCCAGGACGGCCGGGAGGTCGCTCGTCTGGATGGGTCGGATCTCGACAGGGTCCATATCGAGCAAGAAGGCCGTGTAACGGATGGCCGCTTGCTCTGTTGAGAACCACGCGATACGCCGGTTAGGAATGCGACGCACCCTCTGGCTCCGCCTGCCTCGGGCCAGGTGTCGAGATCGAGGCGGGCGGAGCCAGTGAGCTTCTCAACAGAGCAACGGCCGCTCAGCCGCCGAGTGCATCTAGCAGAGCGGCAGGAATGAGCACCAGAATACGTCGGCGCTCCCGAAGCCGGAAACCTGGCCGCCCTCGGTCGGCCTGCAAGCGTGGTTTAGCTGGCGCCGGGCTCGAGAGCTAGCCAACCGACCCTTTCTCGCGCCTCCGCCTCAGCCCTCTCGGCCGAATCCGCCAGCGTTTGGAGCCGCCGGTCAGTAGGAAACCACGTTGTCTCACGCGGCTCGTCTACGAAGACCCAGTCCTCGAACGTGAACGACCCGTCGCTCCGCTCGATGATGTGAACGCGCCGCTTGCGGTCGGCGGAGTAGATCACCTTAACAACTCTGTCGCTCATCGCGCCAACAGGCGGGGCTGGACCGCGAGCACACGATACGTCACCGCCTCGGGGGCTGAGAACTCTGCGCGGGGCGGTCGGCCTGCAAGCGCGGGTTCTACGGCGCGGTGGCCCGATCCTTCGACAGCGACCACAACCCGATAGCGGTCCACATGGATACCGACGCCGTGGCGATCAGCATGACGACACCGAAGGGGACACCGATCTCGGCAAGCCAGCCTCGGACAGCCTCGTTGGCCGGTTCGACCAGCGCGACCACTGCCAGCGCGACCGCTCCAAGCAGGGTGTTGACCACAACGATCAACGCCTTGGGTCGAGAGAGAGGTTTCACAGCCATGAGCGGGGCGGTAGCGCCGTAGAACGATTTGCGATTCCGCCGCCGCGAGCGGCACGGCGACGGAGCGAAGCTATGACGGCGCCGACGCCCGGACGTGCCGGGAACGCGGACGCTCGCGGTCGGCCTGCAAGCGCGGGTTATGTGGCGTCACGGGTCCCGCCATAGAGACCGGCCACGTTGGAGCTGTTCACTTGACTCGCAGGCGTCGACCGTAGGAAAAGGGCGTAGGCCGAGCGCGGAGACAATGGCTTCCAACTGGGTCCGAGGCCGGTCGCCCTGCAAATGCAGGCTCACGAGTGACGTGTAGCGGCAATCCGCTTCGCCCCACGTTTGAACCTCGTCGAACTTCCACCACCCCCAATACGCTCGGACCTTCGCGAGCAGGCGGAGCCTCCCGGCGTCGGAGTCCGTGGCCCGAAGCGCGGAGAGGTCACGGGCGAGTTCGTACTCCATGCGCCGGACGAGCGCGATGTGAGCACGAACGGCGTCAATTTCGGCCTCCGTGGGGCGGCTCCCTAGTTCGCCTTCTCGGGCACGACGCAACTTGCGGAGCGTGACCCGAACGTCTCGGAGCGTAGCCACGGCGGCCCTCGGGTCGCCCTCCCCGATCCTGCCGAGGTCCGGCACGTCCCACTCCGAGGCTAGCACCCCGACGGCGCGGGATAGCCGGGTCGAACTGAGCACGCCGTCGAACTCCACGTTGAGCCGCGTAGCGCCACCGGCGCTCCGGCCCACGCCCGGCCCCGCGACCACGAACAGCGTGTCGCCCACCTCGAAGCTCTCGGAGAAGCTCTCCGCAGACACGAAGGCCCTCTGACACTCGCTCCCGAGCGACGACTGAGTGAGGGCGAACCTTCCAGACGGGGACGGCAAGTGAGCGGCTGATGTCGGCTCCACGACGAGCACTCCGGCAGGCGGCCTCGGGTCGGTCGGCCCGTCGAACCGCGGGTAGTACTCACCAGCACGCAGCGAAGAGTCCGCCGTGATCGCCACGACTCGGCCCTGGAACACGGACATGGACGACGAGAACTCGATGGCCGGAGCGTACTCGACGTCGCAGGCGATCGCCGGAGCGGCTATCAACCATGCCAACAGGATGAGACGACGCATCGGGTTGGGTAGCCACATAACGAACGGAGTTCTACCGCCCCCGTCAATGGTTTACCAACGTGGCGGTCGCGATGACCTGACAGTCACGAACCGCAGCTAGTCCTTCCCAACTGGGCCACCACCCCTCAAAGATCCAGAGTGTCGCGCCTTCCGACGCTGCCGCTTCCAACGCTGCGATCTCCTCGCGAACGATGGGGCCGTGGACAGGCAGCTCGTACAGCTCGGCCGCTGGGGTGCCTGTCATCTCACTCACTACGGTGTCCAACTCCTCTGGCGCGACGGTCCGCTTGAAGCTCTCCACGTAGTGCGCGTACCCGCCAAGCGTCTCGCTCTCACAACGACCCAACTGGGACGTTCGAGAACTGACGCAGCCTCCGAGCGGAACCGCCAGCGTGAGCGCGAGCACGACCAGTTTCAATCGAGCACAGGGCGGTAGAACAGATGGCCGCTTAGCCGCCCGAAGCTGAGGGCTAGCGGGTGGGACGAAGCGCAGGATACGCCGTGGTCAAGCGGGACTGAAAACGCTGACGCTTTGGTCGGCCTACAGCGGCGGGTTCTACCGCCCCTGGCACCGGCGCTCACGCGAGTACCCGAAACGAAACACTGTTGCAGGTGAGCACGATGTCAGCGAACTCGGTGACGACCCGGTACGCGCCATCCTCGCCCGTGACGCTGTCAAACGAGCCGTAGTCCTCGCTCCCATCCGGGTCCCGCGTCGGACGAACTGACGACGGCTCCGGCAAGTCGCCCGACACGCTGGCGGCGGCGAAGAGCAACTCGGCCCTCTTGTAGCAGCCGAACTCGTCCGGCTTCGGTTGCTCGTAGGCGGGGTGAGCCGGGCCGAGGTGAGCCTCTACGTCGAAGAGGAGCCCGCCGGCCGAGGGCGCGTACCGCCAGCCGAGGATGAACGAGTCCTCCAGATCAATGCCGTCGAACTCGGCCATGTCCCGCCAGTCGGTCATCACGTTTGAGGGCGGTAGAACAGTTTGCGGCTCAGCCGCGCGGGGCTGACGCCGTGAGGGTGAGACGAGGCAAGGTAGACGCCGATGCTCCCACGAATCGAGAACGCTGGAGCCCCGCGTCGGCCTGCAGCCGCGGGTTACACGGCGCCGAGCACTACCGCAGGGCCAGATACAGACCGCCGCCGAATGCGAGAGCCGCCAGCGCGACGTGGTACGCGATCCACCCGTAGAACGCTCGCGGCTCGTCCTCCCGCCACGCAGGTTCACCGGGTCCAACGTACGCCGCACCGAGGGAGAGCATGACGAGCACTTTCAGACAGAGCGCAGCCCCAGCCAAGAACGGCGCTGCTACTACCCACGACGGTCTTCCCGTGTACCCGCCTACCAGGAAGAGCACAACCGCAACGAGGCCGACCACTCGGACGGCTCGTCCACACCAGAGAGACTGATCGAGTGTCAGCAAGCGGGGAGTTTGACGCCGTGTAACGGAGGGCGCTTAGTCGCCCGGGGCGACTGGCGGAACGGTTAGACGAGGGAACGTAGACGCCGGCGCCCGGACGAAGCAAGAGCGCTCACGCCCCGGGTCGGCCTACAGCGGCGGGTTAGCTGGCCGGGACGAGGAGGCCGGCTCCAACCACGGACTCAGTGTGCCTGCAGGCTCATCGCGCGGCCCGAACTCACTCCTAGTGCGTTCACTGTTGCTCGACTCTCCGTGATCATCGCCTCAGCACTCGTGCCTTCGGCCTCGAGAGCCAGGGCGGCGAACGCGCCAGCAAGAGCGACAGTCCGGGACCTCACCCGCTCGGCCTCACGGCCGAGCTGGGTTAGAGCCACTCGCTTGTCCGCGTCGCATTCCATGAGCGGGATGGCCTGGGCCCAACGTAGCGCGCTCTCGACCTGCGTCATCACGTCCCCAAGCGACTCCTCGACTACGTCCCAGAAATCGAACGTGGTCAGGTCCACGGGGCTCGGTGCGCTCGACCCGGCTCCCATGAGGTCCAGCGGGAACCGCATGAGCGCCGTTGCGAAGCTGTCCGCGGTGGCCAGATCTGCGTCGAGGTCAGTCTGTGCAGCTACACCCGGTACGAAGTTGAGGGCGACAACGAGAAAGCAGAGTCGCATTCGGAAGGCCAGCTAACACAGGGCCGCTCAACCGCGAAGGGCTGAGGGCAAGAGGGCGGAACGAGGCGAAAGTAGCGCGGACGCCCGGACGAGCCGAGAGCACTGACGCCCTTCGTCGGCTTGCAGCGGCGGGTTAGCTGGCCTGAGCGCAGCGCCGGGTCCAAACCAGAAGAAGAGTGATCCCGAGCACGACGTTCAGCGCCACACTCCACCACGGGAACGGAGGACCGGCGACGTCTGCCGAAGTCGCCAGTTTGTTCACCCCGCCATGCGTCGCGTCGGGGAGGCGGGGCGGGTCCGGGTACGTCCAGCTCGCGGCCACAGCGCGGACGCGGGCCAGAGTCGCGGAGGTGTCGGACACCGCCTTGTTCCCAGCGCAGAGCGTCGTCGTCGCCAACTGCCCATCGGTCCGCCACGCGAACACGAGGTACTGGCGACCGGGCTCGAACGAGACGGCGCACGAGTCGTCGCGGTCGGCGAGGCTGAATCGGCCTGAGTCCTGCACGGCGTAGTAGTCGTCCTTGAACGTCTCGGCTACCTCGAACGTCGTCGCGCCGAGCCGTACGAACGGGGCAACCCAAAGGCTAGACGGCTCGCGCGCGACGGTCGAGCCGACAAACACGACGTCGGCCAACTCGAACACCTCCTCCGGGGTCGCGCTCTTGCACGAGCAGGCCCGAGCCTCGGCGGCCCCGAGTGAGATGACGACGAGGACGGCGGCGAGTCTCAATCGTTCGGAGGCCAGCTAACCTGGAATTATGCGGCCGGGGAAATGCGGCCGCCGGACGCATAGTACGCACCGGCAGGTTGTGTGGTCGGGTCGGAGCAGTCTATGGCACAACGAGATCCGCCCGACTCCCCACACGATGCCTCCGGACAAAACCGCCCGCCAGACGCATAACACACCGCGCCGCGGCACCCCGCGCCTCCTCGACCGGCTCCGCTCCGAGCTCCGTCGTCGCCACTACTCGCACCGGACCGAGCAGACGTATGCCCACTGGGTCCGCCGGTACTGCCGGTTCCACCGCGACGCCGCCGGGCGTCCTCGCCACCCCGACACGCTCGCCGAGGCCGACCTCGCCGCGTTCCTCTCCCACCTCGCCGAGGACCGGCACGTCGCGGCCTCGACCCAGAACGTGGCGCTCCACGCCGTCCTGTTCCTCTACGAGCACGTCCTCGGCCGCCCGCTCGCGCGCGTCGACGGCGTCGTGCGGGCGAGGCGTCCGAAGAAGCTGCCGGTGGTCCTCACCCGCGCGGAGGTCGACGCCGTGCTGGCCCGCCTCGGCGGCGTGCCGCGCCTGGTGGCCACGCTGCTCTACGGGAGCGGGCTCCGGCTCCGGGAGGGGCTCCGGCTCCGCGTCCAGGACCTCGACCTGGAGCGGGGCCGGCTCACCGTCCGCGAGGGGAAGGGACAGAAGGACCGCGTGACGGTCCTCCCGGGCGTCGCGAGCGAGCCGCTCTCGCTCCACCTCGCCGCGCAGCGGGCGCGGTACGAGATCGAGCGGGCCGAGGGCACGGCGGCGGTCAGCCTCCCCGGCGCGCTCGCGGCCAAGTACCCGGCGGCCGAGACGGAGTGGGGGTGGCGCTACGTGTTCGCCGCGGCGCGCCCGTCGCGGGACCGGCGGACGGGGCGGGTGCTCCTCCACCACGTCGGTCCGGGCATGGTCCAGCGGCACGTCCGCCGCGCCGCTGCGGCGGCCGGGGTGGGGCGGCCCGTCACGCCCCACGTGTTCCGGCACTCGTTCGCGACGCACCTGCTCGAGCGCGGCGCCGACATCCGGACCGTCCAGGAGCTCCTCGGGCACCGGGACGTCAAGACCACCGAGGTCTACACGCACGTCCTGACCCGGGGCGTCCGCGGCGTCGTCAGCCCGCTCGACGCGGCGTGACTACGGGCGGAGCGGCCCGCGGAGGGCGTGGGTGCCCACCGTCCACAGGATCTTGGCCCCGGCGCGGACGGTCCCGTTCACGGTCCCGGTGATCTTCGAGCGCCCCACGCGGCGGCGGTACGCGACCGGGACCTCGGCGCAGCGGAGCCCGGCGCGGACGGCGCGGACCTGCATCTCGACCGTCCACCCGAACGTCTCGTCGCGCATCCCGAGCGCCCGGAGGGCCCGCCAGCGGACGGCGCGGAACGGGCCGAGGTCGGTGAACCGGGCGCCCCACCGCCACCGGACGAGCGCGCAGGCGAGCGCGTTGCCCCACCGGGCCTGCGGCAGGAGCGCGCCCCGCTCGACGCGCCCGGCGCGCTGGCCCAGCACGCGGCTGCCGATGACGAGGTCGGCCTCGCCGCGCGCGATCGGGGCGAGGACCGCGGCGAGGTCGTCCGGGTCGTCCGAGAGGTCGGCGTCGACGAAGGCCACGACGTCGGGCGGGTCGAGGGCGAGGTGGGCGAGGCCGGCGAGGCAGGCGCGGCCGTAGCCCGCCCGCGGCTCCGCGACGAGCACGGCGCCCGCGGCCCGGGCCGCCTCGGCCGTCCCGTCCGTCGACCCGTTGTCGACCACGACGACGCGCTCCACGCCGCACGCCGCGCGCGGCAGCCCGCGCACGACGGCGCCCACCGACGCCTCCTCGTCCCGCGCCGGGATCACGACGGCGACCCGCATCGGCGCCCCCATCAGCGTCCGTCGATGAAGCCGACGCGCGTGACGGACTCGCTCGCGAACGGGATCGGGATCGAGATCGGGACGGCCCACGCCACGCCGCCGACGCCGTTGGCGACGGGCTGCGGGGCCTCGCTCACCACGACGCCCTCGAAGCGGGCGTCGGTCAGGACCGCGTCGCCGTCCTCGGCGCTGCCGTAGAGGATCGCGCCGGCGCGGACCTCGGCCGTGGCGAGGAACGCCGGGACCAGGAGGCCGCCGGCGGGCGCGTGCGGCACGGCCGCCGCCGGGACCGACGGCCCGGCCGCGTCGGCCGGCCGCCGGACGCCGTACCGCACGACGGGGTCGACGAGCCGGCCGCCGAGGCCGGCCACGTCGACCTGCACGGCCGTGTCGGTCGAGTCCTGGGGGCGCGGCGCCACGGACGGGGCGGGGAGCGCGATCGTCACCGTCGACCGCGCGCCGCCGGCCGCCCGGACGACCTCGACCCGGTGCGTCTCGCCGGGCGCGACGGCCAGCGCGGCGAGGAAGACGTGCGCCCGGTCGCCCGTGACCAGCGTCACGAGCGAGTCGCGCCACGCCGTCGTCTGGCCGGTCGTCAGCTCGGTCGAGGTGACCGTCGCCGGGAGCCGGTCGGGCGTCTCGAACAGGGGCGCGGCGAGGTCCTGCACGCGGAGGCGCTGCGTCGCCGCGCGCCCGTCGAGCGTGCCGAAGACGGCGAACGCCTCGGCGTCCTCGACGCGCGGGTCGAACGCCGTGTCGCAGGCCGACGCGAGGGCCGCGAGCAGGAGGAGGACCGCGGCCGCTCTCATTCGGTCTCGATGCGGAGGCCGAGCGTGGGGAAGAGCGGGAGCTGGTCCACGCGCTCGGCGCGGAGCGCGTCGTAGTAGAACACGTTGGCCCGGTCGGTGACGTTGAGCACGGCCGCCTGCACGACGGCCCGCGCGCCGGGGATCCGCGCGGCCCACTCGACGGCGAGGTCGAGGCGGGCGTAGGGCGGCGTCCGCTCGCCGTAGGCGTCGTCGACGAACTGCGTCGTTGGCGGGCCGAGGGCCGTCTCGATGGGGAGCCCCCGCGCGACGGCCTCGCCCAGGTCGAGGTACGCCCCGACGACGCGCGTGTACGGGCGGCCGGACGTGAGCTGGAGCGCGGCCGAGACGGACAGGGCGCCCCGCTCGGCCCGGCCGTCGAGCGTCAGGCGGTGCGGGCGGTGGAACGGCGGCTGGTAGGCCCCCGCGTCGTCGCGGTAGGTCAGCGACTGGGCGCCGTAGCGGGCGTCCACGCGGAGCCCCGGGCGCCGGTAGCCGGCCGTGACCTCGACGCCGAGGGCCTCGCCGTTCGTCGAGCGGAGCCGGCCGTCGATCAGGATGGTCTGCCCCGTGAGCCGCTTCCGGTAGCCCTCGACGCCGGCCCGGACGCCCGCGCCCAGCGCGCCCTCCCACCCCACGAGCCCGTGGACGGCCGTCGGGACCGGCAGCGACGTCGGGACCGTCGTCCACGCCGTGAACACGTCGCCCACGTCGGCCTGGTTCGTGAGCCCGACGATCTCCTGGCGGTAGACGCCGGCCGCGGCCCGGAGCACCTGCCGGCCGAGCACCCACGACGCCAGCACGCGGGGCTCGACGGAGCTCGGCTGCGCCTGCGCCGGGAACGTCTGGAACCGGACGCCCGGCTCGAGCCTCAGCCCCCGGCCCAGGTCGAGGTCGGCGTCGACGAAGACCGAGCCCTCGCTCGTGTTCTGCTCCGTCACGACGTCCGGCCGGAAGGCGTACTGGAACAGGTACGACGAGGCCTGGATGCCGGTCCGGACGGTGTGCCGCCCGACGTAGTAGACGTAGCCGAACCGGCCGCCGAACGTCTCCACCTCGGCCGTCCGGAGCGGCGCCCCGACCGGCTCGAACGTGGTCTCGAACCGCGACCAGTAGGCGCTCACGTCGATGGCCGCCGCGAAGGCCGACGAGATCGAGAAGAACTGGCCGCCGGCGGCCTCCTGGCGCGTCGTGACGCGGCTGCCGTCGAGCCCGAGGTCGCCGGCGTCGGTCGAGACGAGGGCCGTGGCCTGGAGCGTCGAGGTCGCGTCGAGCCGGGCGTGGAGCTTGCCGAAGCCGTCCGAGAACCGGTACGGCAGGGCGATGCCGAGCACGTCGCCGGCGTCCTCCACGACCGACCGGCGCGCCGAGGCGAGCAGCGACACGTCGCCGGGCACGACGGGCACCTCGAGCTCGGCGCCCACGAGCACGGGCGAGGCCGTGGCCGCGCCGCCCACGCGCCGCTTGTGGCCCGTCCGCCCCGCCACGTCGACGACCGACGCGATCCGCCCGCCGAACCGGGCCGGCCAGCCGCCCGCGTAGACGTCGGCCGAGCGGACGACGCCGGCCGGCAGCGCGCTGTACCCGCCGAGGAGGTGGAACGGCTGGAAGATCGGGATGCCGTCGACGAGGACGAGGTTCTGCGTCGGCGTCCCGCCGCGGACGGAGAGCTGGCCGCCGCGGTCGCCCAGCGTCGTGATGCCGGGCTGGACGAGGAGCCCGGCGGCGAGGTCGCCGCCGGGGTCGGCCGTGGGGAGCGCGGCGAGGTCGGCCGGGCGGAGGCGCGCGAGGCCGGGCTCGCGGATCGTGAGGGCCTCGGCGGCCTCGACCTCGACGGCGTCGAGCGTGGCCGTAGCCGGCGCGAGGCCGATGGCGAGGTCGCGCCGCTCGCCGGCCGCCAGCGCCAGCGTGTCGGACGACGGCCGGTACCCGATCGCCGTCACGCGCAGGAGGTAGCGGCCCGGCGCGAGCCCGCGGAATGCGAACTGCCCTTCGGTCCCGGCGGCCCGCCCCTGGACGGCGCCCGCCGCGTCGACGAGGGCGACCGTCGCGCCGGCCACGGGCGCCGCCGTCTCGGCGTCGGCCACGACGCCGAACAGGTCGGCCTGGGCGCGGGCGGGCCCGGCGCCGAGCGCGAGGAGGGCGAGGAGGAGGGCGGTCCGTGTCACGGGCGGAAACTACCGGCGGGCCCTCCGCCTCGGGAGTCCCATCGGCAGGACCCGGGCGGGCCCGAGGCCGTCGGAGCCCGTGGCCGGCGGGGCCGGCCGCGCGACTTTCTCCGGCGCCCGCGGCCGGATCGCCGGAGCTTGGGCCGTGAGCCTCCCCCCGCCTCGTGTCCTCGACCCCCTGGTGGCGCGCCCGCCGCGACGCGCTCCTCGCCCTCGCCGCCGACCGCTCGCCGCGCTACGTCTACGACCTCGCCACGGTCCGCCAGCGGGCCCGCGACCTCCGCGCCGCCGTCCCCGCCGACCGCGTCCACTACGCCGTCAAGGCCAACGACCACCCCGACATCCTCCGCGCGCTCGCCGGCGAGGGGCTCGACCTCGAGTGCGTGTCGGTCCACGAGATCGAGCACGTCCTCGCGGCCGTCCCCGGCGTCCGGGCCGAGCGCGTGCTCTACACGCCCAACTTCGCCGGGCGCGACGAGGTGGCGCGCGCGCTCGACCTCGGCGTCCACGCGACGGTCGACAACGCGGCGACGCTCGACGCGTGGGCCGAGGTGTGGGCCGGCCGCGAGGTCTCGGTCCGCGTCGACCCCGGCGTGGGGAAGGGGCACCACGACCACGTCAAGACCGCCGGCGACGCCTCGAAGTTCGGCGTCTCCCCGGCCGACCTCCCGGCGCTCGCGGAGGCCGCCGGCCGGCACGGCGTCCGCATCGTCGGGCTCCACGCCCACACCGGGAGCGGCTACGACGACCTCGGCGTGTGGGCCGAGAACGCCCGGCTGCTGGGCCGGCTCGCCGGCGAGCACTTCCCGGACGTCCGCCACGTCAACGTCGGCGGCGGGATCCCCGTCCCCACCGGCGACGCGCCGCCGTACGACCTCGCCGCGGCCGGCGCCGCGCTGGGCGAGGCCCGCGCCGCCTTCCCCGGCCTCGCCGTCTGGATCGAGCCCGGCCGGTTCCTCGTGGCCGAGGCCGGCGTGCTGCTGGCCCGCGTGACCCAGGTCAAGCGGAAGGGGGCCGTCCGCGACGTCGGCCTCGACGCCGGGATGAACTCGCTCCTCCGGCCGGCGCTCTACGGCGCCCACCACGACGTCGTGAACCTCTCCCGCCTCGACGCGCCGCCCGCGGGCCCG
>CAXRFJ010000319.1:0-3814 GCA_964229475.1 Rubrivirga sp. | reverse complement strand
TCTTCCGATCTCACCGCAACGGCGACCAGCACGGCCAGACGGTGTACCAACTTCATTTTTTCAAACATGTCGCTCTCCCTCACCGGCTGGCGACGATGGGAATCCATTGATTCCGCAACCGCGAAGGCGGCCGTCCCGCACCTCGAGCCCGGCGCGACGATCATCACGACGACCTCGATCCAGGGCTACAAGCCGTCGGCGGGCCTCCTCGACTACGCCTCGACGAAGTACGCCATCATCGGCTTCACGAAGGCGCTCGCGAAGCAGCTCGCCGAGGACGGCGTCCGCGTCAACGGCGTCGCGCCGGGGCCGTTCTGGACGCCGCTCCAGCCCTCCGGCGGGCAGCCGCAGGACAAGGTCGAGGAGTTCGGCAAGCAGGTCCCGCTCGGGCGGCCCGGCCAGCCGGCCGAGATCGCGTCGACCTACGTGTTCCTGGCGACGCAGGAGTCCGGCTACATCACCGGCGAGATCTTCGGCGTGACCGGCGGCGACCCGACGATGTAGCGCCCCGGCCGGTCCCGCCTCGGTCCGTCCGTGGGCCGAGGCGGGGCTAGCTGCGCTTGAGGGCGAACCCGGCGGCGAGGGCGAACAGCGGCCCCCACAGGAACCACGGGCCGCCCGTCGTCACGGCGATGACGCCGGAGACGAGGCTCGCGCCCGACAGGAGCGCCGTCCGGAGGCCCGCCAGCGGCGACGCGTCGGGGCTCCGGATCCGCGACTCCAGAAAGCGGATGCCCTCGGCGAGGAGCGTCGGGCTCTTGATGATGAGGTCGACCAGCTCCGGCGCGCCCCGGAGGCTCTCCTTCAGGAGCGCGGCCGGGTTGAACTGGTGCATGAACAGCTTGTTGACGTGCTTCCGGCTGACCTCGGCCACGTCGAAGCCCGGCAGGAGCGTCTGCCCGACGCCCTCGAACGTCACGAGCGCCTTCGTCATCAGGACCAGCTCGACCGGGAAGTACATCCGGTACTGGCCCGCCAGCCCGACCGACTCCAGCACGAGCTGGCCCACGTTGACCTCGCCGTACTTCTGGGCCCGGTAGAACCGCCGGCACAGCTCGGCGACGGCCCGCTGGAAGCCGCGCGGGTCGGCCTTCTTGCCGGCCGTGGCGACGCTGGCGAGGTAGCGCGCGGCGTTCTCGGCGTCGCCCGTCACGAGCGAGAAGTAGTAGTAGAGGAGCGTCCGGCGGAGGTCGCCGTCGAAGTAGCCGACCATCCCGAGGTCGATGAACCCGACCTTCGGGTCGACGTGGCCGGTCCGGTCGGGCTCGGCCTCGAGCACGAACATGTTGCCCGGGTGGAGGTCGGCGTGGAAGAAGCCGTCCTGGTAGAGCATCCGGATGATCGTCAGCGCGCCCAGGTCGACGAGCTTCTCGCGGGCCTCGAGCGGGAGCGCGCGGGAGGCCGGCGTGTCCGGGCGGATGCCGCGGAACCGCTCCATCGTCAGGACCAGCCGCGACGAGTACTCGCGGTAGATCTTGGGGAACCGGATGTCGGGCTGGTCGGCGAAGTTGATCGCCATCTGCTCCGCGTTGTCCGCCTCGCGCCGGAGGTCGACCTCCTTGAGCGTGTACTCGGCGAACTCGTCGAGCACCTTCTTCGGCTGGTAGCGGCTGAAGAACACCTGGAGGAACGAGCCGAAAAAGCCGAGCAGCCGCGAGTCCCGCTTCAGGATGACGTAGATGTGCGGCTTGACGACCTTCAGGATCACGTCGTCGCCCTCGACCGTCGTCGCCGCGTGGATCTGGCCGATCGACGCGCTGCCCAGCGGCTTCGGGTCGATGGTGCTGAACATCTCGTCGACCGGCCGGCCGAGCCCCTTCGACACGCGGTCGAGGTACTCGGGGAACGGCATGACCGGGAGCCGGTCGAGGAGGTTCTTCAACTCCTCCGTGATGAACGGGGGCAGGAGGTCCTCGCGGAGCGCGAGCACCTGGCCCAGCTTGATGTAGGTCGGCCCCAGCAACTCCAGCCGGCGCCGGAGCTGCTTCTCGATGGGCAGCCCGCGGATGTCGCGCCGGACGAGAGGCTTGACGAAGAACGCCGCCACCTTGATGAGGAAGAGCGGGAAGCCCTTGACGAACGCGAACTGGTCGCGGTCGCGGGCGACGGCCACGGCGCTCCCATAGACGAGCCCGGTCGCGTGGCGGAGCGTCGTGAAATAGCGCCGGACCAGCGACGGCGGCTCGCCGACGTCCATGACCTCGAAGCCGGCCTGCCGGGCGACCTCGGTGCCGGGGTCGAGGGCCGGGACGTCGTCGGTGCCGTGGCGGCGGCGGATCCGGGCGAGGCGCCGGAGGTCGGCGGCGACGGCCTGCTCGCTCTCGGCGCGGAGCGCGCGCGGCGGTGGGTCTGTCGGGTCGGCGCGGACGGGGCCGGGCGCGGCCTCGGCATGGAGGCTCGCATCCGGCGACTCGCCCGCGGGCCCGGCGGGCCGCGCGTCGCCCTCCTCGGCCGTCTCGTGCTCGGCCTCCGTGATCGACGGCTCGTCGCGCTGACTGGCGTCGACCTCCGGTTCCCGGTACTCCGCGGGCGCGTCGTCGTCCGTCGGTGCCCCGTCGCCCTCGAAGGGCGCCGCGTCCGCGCCGACGGCGTCGTCGGGCGGGTGGACCGGCCCGGCCTCGGAGGCGGGGACGGGCTCGGCGGGGTCGCGGTCGGGGGGCGGCATGGCACATGGTACCATCGGCGCCGCCGTGGGCTCCCTTGAGGGCCGCCGGCCGGTTCCGACCCCGCCCGCCTCGGCGCCGAGGCGGGCGCACCGGGGCGACAGCCTGGAGATGTCGCGCTCTGAGGGTGTACCATCCCGCATCGTATTTGACACCACCGCACAGGATGGCAGCGACTACCAGACTCGATCTGTCGGCCCGCGCTCTCGTGGCAGGGGTGCTCGTTGTGGCGGCCTCGGGTGTCTCCCTCGCTCTCACCGGGTGCTCGTTCTCCGACCCGGAGCCGCTGCCGCTCGGCACGTTCGAGGTCGTGGTCACCGGCGGCGTCCAGGGCACAGCCACCGGCACCGCTCGGGTCGCCGAACCCGACTCCGCCCTCAACGTGAGCGATATGGAGTGGGTCGTCCGACTCCCCATCGTCTTCGAGCCGACGGCCGGCGACTCGGTCTCGGTCTACTTCAGCATCGGCGAGCCGCGGGACCCCAACGGGCCATTCCTGGAGTTCCCGGAGGGCACGTTTCCCATCCTGCTCGGGGATCTGGATCCCGCGAAGCCCGTCCCGTCTCTCGCGGTTCGCACGCAGGGCGTGACCGTGCGGGCAACGGAGGGATCAGCCACACTTCGGAGGAGGGCGGACGGGGCGATCGAGGGATCGGTCGAGGCCCGGTACTCGGCCCCTCAACTCGGGAGCGGCCCGACGTTCCGTGGGCGACTCAGACTCCGGTTTACGGTGGCTCGCCCGGCCCCTCCTCTCTGAGGACCCTGCCCTCGTGATCGGGACGCTCCGATCCTGCCCGCCTCGGCGCCGAGGCGAGCGCCCCCGAACGGGCCGGCGGTCTACTGCCGGAGGCCGCTCCAGCTCTCGGTGAGGGGGCCGTCGCAGGTCCCCCGCGTGCCGCGGAGCGTGCTCGTGGCGCCGGCGTCGCGGAGCTCGAACCGGAACAGGCCGTAGTCGGTCCAGCCCTGGTCGCTCGGCGCGCACGCCCCGTCGGCCGTCGGGTCCACCCAGGTCCCGCTCAGGACGCGGCCCTCGACCGTCCCGACGAGCATCTCGACCCGGCCGATCCCGTCGAACCGGCCGAGGAACCGGCCCTGGTCGTCGGGCGGGAGGATCGTGATCTCGCCCGCCCCGGTGAGGTAGACGCCGGCCG
>CAXRFJ010000318.1:0-2642 GCA_964229475.1 Rubrivirga sp. | reverse complement strand
GTGACGACGCCGCCGTCGCTGAACGCGATGCCCTCGAACGTCGCCTGCGCGAGCGCGCGGTACCGCCGCTCGCTCTCGGCGAGCGCGCGCCGGTCCTGCTCCCGCTCGATCTCGCCGCCCGTCCAGTGGGCGAGCAGGCGGATGAGGTCGTGGTCGGCCGGGGTGAGCGGCTCGTCGAGCGGGGTCTTCGACGAGAAGGTGATGGTCCCCCACCGCTTGTCGCGCACGACGACGCACGCGCCGACGTAGCTCTCCAGCTCGAAGACCCGGTAGCAGGGGTGGACGCGGTGCGGGCTCGAGCCGATCTCGTTGACGGCGAAGACGTCCGGCGCGTCGAGCGTGATGGAGCAGAACGTGTCCCCGAGGGCGAACTGGTCGCCGGCGGCGAGCGCGCCGGCCGGCGAGTAGGCCTCGTAGACCGTGTACGTCTCCCCCTCGATCTGGCTCACGATGGCGAGCTCGAGCCCGAGCAGTTCGGAGGTCAACCGGAGCGCGCGACGAAGGCGCTCTCGGAAGCTCCCGCCGCCGTGGGAGGTGACGGCCGTGAGGAGCCGGAGGCGGTCGACCTGGGCCCGCGCGTCCGGCGACCCGGCCCGGCGGCCGGGCCGCGCCCGCGCGACGGCCACGCCCGGGGCGTCGGGGTCGGCGTAGAACGTGAGCCACACCGGAACGCCGGACGGGCCGTAGACCTGTAGGGAGGCCTGCCCGAGCTCGCCGGCCAGGACCCGGCGGACGACGGCGGCCACCGCCTCGCGGTCGTCACCGCCGAGCCACTCGTCGAGCGGGGAGCGCGAGAACAGGTCGCCGGCCGACTCCGTCGCGTCGACGACGCGGCCGGTCCGGTCGACCTGGAGGAGGGCCAGGGTGGGGGGCGTAGCGCGTTCCAGAACGGTCGGGGTCAGAGAGGCCATCCCGGGCGGCACATTCCGCGCCAGAGACGGCCGGGGGCGCCAGAGAGCCCACGCCCGGGCCGACCGTTACGAACCGGAACCACGCCGGGTCGATCTCCCCCACGCGACGCCCGACGGCCGGGCCCGCCGGGCCGTAGGCCGGAGGGGACTCGCGCGCGCGGGCTCCGCGCGCCCCCTCCCCTGCCCGCCTCGTCGGCGCCCTGTAGGAGGTCGTCCTACGGGCTCCGGCACCCCCGGGGCGGCCTGCGGGCCGGACGCGCGCCCGTGCCGGGCCGCGCGGCCGAATCAGAGGCGCCCGCCGCTTGAGTCGCGGGCTGGAACACCGATACCTCCCCGGGTGGACCTGATCCTATGACCGGAGGACAACGTAAACCGGCCGCCGGGGGAGGCCCCGAGGCGGCGCCAGAGCGCACCTCGCCTCCGACTCTCCTCCCCGGAGAGCCGGAGGCCACCCGTCTGTCCGGGACGCCCGTCCTCATCGCGAGGCCGGCTCCGCGCGACGCCCGCCCCCGGGTCCTCCTCGCCGAGGACGACCCGATCTCGGCGACCGTCATCCGGCACCGCCTCGAGCGCGACGGACTGGACGTGGCGGTGGTGAGCGACGGCCCGTCGGCGCTCGACGCGCTGTCCTCGGACGACCGGATCGACGCCATGCTCATCAGCGCGACGCTCCCTGACGTCGACGGGCTCGAGGTCCTCCGACGCCTGCGGGCCGGGCAGACGGACCGGGCACACCTCGGGGTCGGCGTGATCCTGTGGCCGGGGAACGACCGCCTCGTCGCCAGGGCCTACGACCTCGATGCCGACGACGTCGTCGTCCGGCCGTTCTCGCTCGTGGCCGTCAGCGCCGGCGTTCGCCGTCTCACGCGCCGGCGTCCCCAGTGACCGCGCTCCCCGAACTGGACGTCGTGAGCGCCGGCACGATCGGGCTCGTCGTGCTCGCGGCCGCCGCGCTCGGGCTCCTCGCCGCCACGGTCGCCGTCCACGTGGCCGCCGACCGGAGCGAGGCGCGCCGCGTCGCACGGTGGGCCCGCTGGGAGCGGGCCCTCCTCGACGTCCTCGTGGGCGAGGCGCCCCCGTCCTCGCTGGACGCCCTCGTCGGGGACGGCGAGCGGGGCGACTTCTTCCAGCTCCTCATCGCGTACGCCCTCCGCCTGGGGGGCGAGAGCCGGGCCGTCCTCTCCGAGGCCGCCGCCCCCCACCTCGGGACGGCGCGCCTGTGGCTCTCCGACCGGCGCGCCGACCGGCGCGGGCTCGCCGCGCACCTGTTCGGGCTCGTCGGGTCGCCCCCCGACCTCCGCCGGCTCGTCCCGCTCCTGCACGACCCCTCGCCGGAGGTCGGCATGATCGCGGCCCGCGCGCTGGGCCGCTCGGGCGACCTCGCGTACCTCCGCCCGGTCGTCGGGGCCCTCGACCGGTTCGACGCCTGGGGGACCCCGGCCGTCGCCTCGGCGCTCACGCTGTTGGGGGTCGAGGCGGGGCCGGGCCTCCAGGAAGGCCTCGCGGACCCCGCGCTCGGCGAGTCGGCGAGGAGCGTGTGCGCCGAGGCCCTCCGCCGGCTCGGGTACGTCCCGGCCGGCGACGTGGCCGCGAGCCTCCTGCTCTCGGACGAGGCGCCCCCGCTCGAGGTCCAGGCCGCCGCGCTCCGGCTGCTCCGCGACGTCGGGGGGCCGGGCCACGCGGGGGCCGCCCGGGCCCTGATCGACCCCGCCGAGGAGGGCGGCCGGGTCC
>CAXRFJ010000317.1:0-4715 GCA_964229475.1 Rubrivirga sp. | reverse complement strand
GGGGTCCTCCTCGATACGGCCGTCGGGGTGGGCGTCGCCGCCGCGGCGTCAGGGGTCGTGGGCTACACGCTCGTTCACGTGGCGGGCTATCCGTCGGAGTTCGGAACGGACATCACGGCCTTGTTCACGGGCTTGTGCGTGGGGTCGGCGGCGGTCGGGGCGGTGCCCGGCGCCCGGCTGGCGGGGCTCCGCGCCGCCGACGTCCGCGTCGCCCCGGCCGTGCTGGCGGTCCCCGGTGGCCGCCCGTCGCCCACCCTCACCCTTTCCGTCACCTTCTGACCCGCGCCATGCGCTCGATCCTTCTCGCCTCCGTCCTCTTCGGTGCCGCCGCCAGCGCCCAGCCGGCGTCGCCCCACCGCGCCCCGACCGTGGAGGACGGCGCCGTGCTGACGGCCGTCGGGGTGGGGGCGTCCGTCGCGGCGTTCGCCGCCGCCGGGGAGCCCTCGCCGACCCTCGTCGTGCCGGTCGTGATGGGCGGGGCGATCCTGGGGACGAGCTCCGCGCTCGGCCTGCGCCCGACCGTGCCGGGCGTCCTGCTCGACACCGCCGTCGGCTCGGCGGTCGGCCTCGGGACCTACGAGGTGTACCGGCGCGGCACCTCCCCCGACTTCTGGGGGCAGACCGAGGCCGTGGTGGCCGGCGCGGTCGTCGGCGCGGGGGCGGCCGCCGTGAGCCACGTGGTCCGGCTGGGGCACCTCCGCGGGGTCCGGGCGGCGCCCGCCGCGCTGGCGGCGCCGACGGGCGAGCGGGCCGCCGGGCTCCGCCTTCGGGTCGGGCTGTAGCGTGGCGCCACGGCCGGCGCGGAGAACTCCGGCGGAAGAGGGGGGCGGCGGACACGAGCGCGCGGGCTCGTGCGTACTCTGCGCCGGACGCGGATTCCCCGCGTCGGCGCCGAGTGCCGGCGCCTGCGACGCCGGTCGGGAAGAGTGACACGCGCCCGGGCGGCCCCCCTTCCACTCCCCCCGAATCATGGCGTTCAAAGCCACCTTCGACTTTACCCAGAAGGCCCAGAACGAGGCCAAGGCCGACCGCAAGCTCCAGACCCCCTTCGACGAGCCCGACGCCGACCGCGAGGGCGCGGCGGTCACCGACCTCCCCGAGTCGCTCCAGCAGGGCATCGAGGCGCTCGGCTGGCCGGCGCTGATGCCGGTCCAGGCCGAGGCCGTCCCCTACATCCTCGAGGGCCGCGACCTCATCGTGCAGAGCCGGACGGGCTCCGGCAAGACGGGCGCGTTCCTGCTCCCGCTCCTCGAGAAGCTCGACCCGAACGAGAAGGCCACGCAGGCCCTCGTCCTCTGCCCGACGCGCGAGCTGGCCAGCCAGATCCACGCCGAGTTCGAGCGGATGAACGCCGGCCTCCCGGCGGACCGGCAGCTCGACGCGATCCCGGTCTACGGCGGCGTCGGCTACGGGCCCCAGATCGACGCGTTCAAGCGCGGCGTCCAGCTCGTCGTCGGGACGCCGGGCCGCGTGCTGGACCACCTCTCGCGCGGGTCGCTCAAGCTCGACAAGCTCCGGACCATCATCCTCGACGAGGCCGACGAGATGCTCTCGATGGGCTTCTTCCCGGACATGATCAAGGTCCGCCGGTACCTCCCCCGCGAGCGCGACTCCTACATGTTCTCGGCGACGATGCCGTACCAGGTCCAGCGGATCGGGCAGGAGTTCCTGACCGACCCCGTGTTCCTGGCCACGGCCGGCGGCCAGATCCACGTCGAGCAGATGGCGCACCGGGCCTACCAGGTCGCGCCGATGGAGAAGGACCGGGCGCTGGCGGCCCTCATCGAGTGGGAGAACCCGACGGCGGCGATCATCTTCGCCAACACGCGCCGGGAGGTCGAGTACCTCGCCACGTTCCTCAACAACTACGGCTACAACGCGGCCGGCATCTCGTCGGACCTCACGCAGAAGGCCCGCGAGAAGACGATGAAGCGGCTCCGCGACGGCGACCTCCGCTTCCTCGTGGCGACGGACGTGGCCGCCCGCGGGATCGACGTGCCGGACCTCTCGCACGTCTTCCAGTACGACATCCCGCAGGACAAGGAGTACTACGTCCACCGCTCGGGCCGGACGGCCCGCGCCGGCAAGGCCGGCGTCTCGATCGCTATCACGACGGCGACCGACATGCCGACGCTCCGCCAGATCGCGCGGAAGTACGACATCCCGCTCGAGGAGCGCGAGCTCCCGACCGACGAGGAGCTGGCGAGCCGCGTCGGCCAGCGGCTGACGAACCTCCTGGAGGACCGGATGCGCGACCGCTCGAACCTCGAGCGCGAGCGGCAGCGGCGGTTCGTCGCCGTCGCCCGCCAGCTCGTCACGGAGGGCGAGCCGGAAGTGCTGGCGATGCTCCTCGACGAGGCCTACCAGGCGTCGCTCCACGAGGCGCCCGTGGGCCCGGCCATGGACCGCTCGGAGTCCGAGTACGACGTCCAGCAGCGGGAGGCCCGCGAGGCGCGCGAGTCCGGCGGCCGCGGCCGCGGCACGCGCCGCCGCGACGACGCGGACGACCACGAGGACGACGCCCCGCACGCCGACGCCCGCGACGACGTCTCGTCCGACGCCGCCGACCTCGGCGCCGAGGCGGGCGGGGCCGACGACCAGCCGGCCGGCGAGGAGCCGTCCAAGAAAAAGCGGAGCCGCCGCCGGCGCCGCAGCAAGGGCGGCTCGGACGACTAGCCGCCCGACGGACGTCTCCCCCCGGTAGGGGCGGTCCGCCGACCGCCCCTACGGCACCGGCTCACGCGATTCCCTCTCCATGATCGAGCTCTGCACCGCCGCCCTCCTGTTCGCCGCCTCCGCCGGCGCCCCGACGCCCGGCCCGTACGTCGTCCTCGACGGCGACGGCCAGCGGGTCGGGCTCGAGGTCCTCTGCGCCGCCCTCGGCGACGCCGACGTCGTGTTCCTCGGCGAGCTCCACGACGACTCGACGGCGCACGCGCTCGAGCTCGAGCTGCTGGCCTCGGCCCACGTCGCGGCGCAGGCCGCCGACCGGCCGCTCGTGCTCGCGCTCGAGATGGCGGAGACCGACGTCCAGCCGGTCCTCGACGAGTACCTCGCCGGCTTCGTCCGCGAGCGCGACTGGCTGGCCGCCGGCCGGCCGTGGGGCAACTACGACAGCGGCTACCGGCCGCTCGTCGAGTTCGCCCGGGCCGAGGGCGTGCCGGTCGTGGCGTCGAACGCGCCGGGCCGCTACGTCAGCCTCGTCTCGCGGCGCGAGGGGACCGGGGTGCTCGACAGCGTGGCGACCGCGCGGCCGTGGCTGCCCGCCTCGGTGGCCCCGCCGTCGGAGGCCCTCGCGGCCAAGTTCGCCGAGCTCATGGGCGGGATGTCGCACGGCGCCGGCCCGACGGTCGCGGGGATGCTCGCCGCGCAGAACCTCCGCGACGCGACGATGGCGTGGCGGGTTGCCGAGGCGCTGGAGGCGCACCCCGGCGCGCTCGTCGTCCACGTCAACGGGAGCTTCCACAGCGACGACCGGCTCGGCATCCCGGAGCACCTCGCCCGCCTGGCGCCCGAGGCGCGGACGCTCGTCGTGTCGATGCGCCGCGAGACCGGCCCGGAGAGCGCCGAGATCGGCGCCAACGACTTCGTGATCCTGACCTCGGCCGGCGAGTAGGCCCGCCGCGGCGGGCGGGTCTAGAGGCCGACGCCGATCCCGACCACGGGGCGCACGCCGTCGCCGACCCACTCGGACGCGGCGCCCCCGGCCGACGCACCCACGCGGAGCCCGACGGGGCCGGCGAGGCGGACGCGGGCGGCGGCCTCGGCAGAGGCGGGGAGCGCGAAGGACTCGCCCACGGACCCGTACCGCGGTCCGCTCCGGCGCACGAACACCGCGCCGGCCCCGAACTCGAACGCCGTCGGCACGCCGAGCGGCCGGCCGAGCGAGAACAGCGCCGCGGCGCCGGCGGGCACGGCGATCACGCGGTCGGTGGGGCCGTCGAAAAAGAGCGTCTCCGTCCAGTACGCCGCGCCGCCGCGGACGCGGAGCTGGCGGTCCGCGGCGGCCGAGGTCCAGACCGCCTGCTCGACGCCCACCGCGTACGTCCCCGACGGCCCGAACGCGTCGGCGAACAGGACGGTCGCCCGCTGTCCGGTTTGTGCGGAGGCCGCCGCCGCCGTGAGCACCAGAGGAAGGAAAAGAGCGAGGCGCATAGGGGCGAAAGTGGGGGGGAGAGGGCGGCTTGGAACTTAGGCGCATCCCTGTGCCCAAAAGTCACGCCCGCGCCCGGCCCCCGCGCTCTCAGCCCTCGCGGACGACGTGCAGCTGCGCTTGTCGTACGTACCGGACGTCGGCGCCGACGAAGGCGGCCTCGACCGCCGCGAGGCGGGCGGGGTCGGGCGCGGTCGCGACGAGGACGCCGCCGACGGCGAGACGCCCGGCCAGCGGGGCGACGAGGGCGCCGAGCGTCTCCGCGTCGGGAGCGGCGACGTGGGCGACGGCGACCGGCTCACCGTCGGCCTCGGGCGCGCCGTCGCGGAGCGTGACGCGCGTGCTCTCGGGCCGGAAGCCGTGCCGCGTGAGCGCCGCGGCGGCGGCCTCGCGGTCCGCGACCCCGAATACCTGGACCTCGCGGGCCGACGACCGCGCGTCGGCCATGACGACGGCCACGCCGCCGCCGGGGTCGCCGGCCACGACGAGGACGCCGGGGAGCCGCGCCTTCTCGGCCGCGACAGCGCGGTCGTGGGGGTGGGGGGGCGCGCTCGGCGCCCGC
>CAXRFJ010000316.1:0-3103 GCA_964229475.1 Rubrivirga sp. | reverse complement strand
CGCTGGCGCTCCGGGCCGGCGCCGAGCACCGGGTCGGGACGTTCCCGTTCTTCGACGCCGCCGTGCTCGGCGGGCCGGGCTCGGTCCGCGGCTACCGCCGCGAGCGGTTCGCCGGGCGGACGGCCGCCTCGGGCTCGGCCGAGCTCCGGGCCAAGCTGTTCAATGTCGACGCGTACGTCCTCCCGCTCGAGGTCGGCGCGCTCGGGTTCGCCGACGCCGGCCGCGTCTGGGCCGACGACGACTACTCGTGCTCGACGCTCCCTCCGGACGTGATCTGCCTCGGTGACCGCTTCGACCCGGACGCCGGCGACGGGCTCCAGTGGGGCTACGGCGGCGGCGTGTGGCTCAGTCTCCTCGACCGGGCCGTCGTGAACCTTACCGTCGGGGCCTCCGACGAGACCACGCTCGTGACCGTCGGCCTCGGCTTCGCGTATTAGCCCCCCCCCGCGCGGCCTCGGCCGCCCGGCCGGGCGGCCCGTAGCCGCCGCCCGCCCCACGACGCCAGGGACACCCCCTCCACTCCCGACACGATGACGGGCGCCGCGGCCGGCGACGGCGGCCCGCCCGCCCCCGGCGAGACCGTCGACATGAGCCAGGTGGCCGGCCCGCGCGACGTGCCGGTGCCCCCGACGGACGCGCCGAAGAAGAAAAAGAAGAAGGCCAAGGGCACCGCCGTCGACATGACGGCCATCGGCTCGACGGCCGGCGCCATCGCCGCGGCCGACGAGGCCATCGCCGAGCTCGGCACGAAGCGCGGGATCGAGACCCTGTTCCGGTCGAGCTACCGGGTCAACATGGACCTCACGACGCTGGCCGACGCCAAGGCCAACATCATGATCTCGATCAACGGCCTCATCGTCTCGATCCTCATCGCGTCGATCGCGCCGGGCATGGAGAAGAACCCCTGGCTCTACATCCCGACGTCGCTGTTCCTGCTCGGGTGCCTCGTCTCGCTCGTGTTCGCCGTGCTCTCGGCCCGGCCCCGCGTCCAGAACGTCGAGGTCACGCCGGAGGAGGCGCTCCGCGAGCGGAAGAACCTCCTGTTCTTCGGCAACTTCAGCCACATGACGCAGGGCCAGTACGTCGACTCGCTGAAGCAGGTCGTCGCCGACCCGAACCGGACCTACGAGATGATGATGAAGGACATCTACGGGGTCGGGAGCGTGCTCCAGAAAAAGTACCTGCTCCTCCGGGCGTCGTACGGCGCATTCCTCGTGGCGCTCGTCGTGGGCGTCATCGGGTTCATCCTCGTGTTCGGCTACACCGTGTTCTTCGACGTCGGCGGCACGGCCGTCCCCGCCGCGACGGGCGCGGCCTCCTCGGCGGCCCCGGTGACCATGCCCAACCCCGGCATCCTCCCCCAGTAGCCCCCGCATGAAGACGATCCTCCTCCTCCGCCACGGCAAGTCCGACTGGGACGCCGACTACGGCGCCGACCACGAGCGGCCGCTCGCCGAGCGCGGCCAGAAGGGCGCCCGCAAGATGGGCCGGTTCGTGACGACGGCCCGCGCGGTGCCCGACCGGGCGCTCACGTCGTCGGCCGTGCGGGCCCGCGAGACGCTCGCGGTCGCGGCCGAGGCCGGCGGCTGGTCCGGCCCGGCGCGCGTGACGGACGCGCTCTACGGGGCCTCGCCGGAGGCCGTCCTCGACGAGATCCGGTCGGAGCCCGACGACGCCGACACGCTCATCGTCGTCGGCCACGAGCCGGCGTGGAGCGGGCTCGTGTCCCTCCTCATCGGCGGCGGGCGGATCGAGATGAAGACGGCGGCCCTCGCCCGCGTCGACGTCGAGGTCGCGTCGTGGGGCGACGTGGCGCCGGGGCGCGGGAGCCTCGCGCTGCTCCTCCCGCCGGCCGCGCTCCGCCCGAACGCCTACCGGAAGCTCAAGAAGAGCATCGACAAGGCCATCGAGGCACGGAAGAAGGCCGAGCAGCAGGCCGAAAAGGCCGCGGCGCCGAAGGACCCGCCGTACAAGCCGGCCTCGCTCCCCCGCGGCGGCGTCGACGCCCCGGAGCGGGGCTGACCGCCCCGGGCGCGTGCCCCCCCCGCCCGCCTCGACGCCGAGGCGGGCCGACCGAACGGGTGCCGCCCCGCCCGCGTAGCTTCCGGCCATGCCGCGCCTCGTCTCCGAACGCACCGTCCTCGACGCCCTCGCCGCCGGCCAGTCCGCGCTGGCGGTGCCCGAGGGCGCGCTCGTGACGGCGCTCGCCCGCGACACGGCCCGCGACCGGGGCCTCCAGCTCGTCACGGGCGCGGGCGCGACCGCCGCCACGCCGGCCGACCCGCCCGCGCTCCCCTCGGCCCCCGCGAAGACGCTCGCCGTCGGCTGCGACCACGCCGGGTTCGACGTCAAGGACGCGCTCGCTGAGCACGCCCGGAGCCTCGGCTGGACCGTCACCGACGTGGGGACGACTTCCACGGACAGCGTCGACTACCCGGACTTCGCCTACGCCGTGGCCCGGCTCGTCCACCTCGGGCGCGTCGCGGCCGGGCTCATGATCGACGGCGTCGGCGTGGGCTCGGCGATGGTGTGCAACAAGGTGCCGGGCGTCCGCGCGGCGCTGTGCCCGAGCACGTTCGCGGCCTACAACGCCCGCGCCCACAACGACGCCAACGTGCTCACGCTGGGCAGCCGGACGATGGGCGTCGAGGTCTGCAAGCGCGTCCTCGCCGAGTTCCTCGCGACCGACTTCGAGGGCGGCCGCCACGCGCGCCGCGTCGACAAGATCTCGGACGTGGAGGCCCGCTTCCTGCCGGGCGCGAACGGCGCGGCCTAGATGCGCGCCGACGCCCTGCCCGTGCGGCCGCTCGGGTCGCTCGCCACGCTCCCGCCCGGCCCGCTCGCGGCGCTCTTCGGCGCGGGCGCCACGCTCCGGCCGTCGGCCGTGCTCGAGGTCGTCCGCCTCGGCGAGGTCGTGGCCCGCGTGCCCGCGGCGGCCGGCGACGCGCTCCGGCTCCGGGCCGACGCGCTCGCCGAGGTGGGGGGCACGGTCCACCTCCGCGGTCCCACGGGCGCCGTGGCCGTCGAGGCCGAGCCGGCCCGCTCGCGGCTCGTGCTGCCGGACGGGCTCCGCCGCGCGTGGGGCGGCGGCGAGACGGCCGTG
>CAXRFJ010000315.1:0-4045 GCA_964229475.1 Rubrivirga sp. | reverse complement strand
GGCCGTCCGCGCCGGGGCCGACCAGGTCGTCGCGTCGTCGCCGCGGGCCGCCTACGACTCGCTCGCGCGCGCGCTCCGCACGGGCGCCCTCGACGCCCAGCGGGTCCGCGACGCGGCGCGCCGCGTGCTGGCGGCCACGGTCTGGAGCGGGCTCGCGCGGGCGCCGCCCTCCCGCGCCGGGGCCGCCGGGACCGGCGAGCGCCTCCGGATCGACCCGTGGCGCGCGCCGTCGGCGTCGCTCCTCCACCGCTCCGACCTGCTCGCGGCCGAGGTCGCCCGGCGGAGCGTGGCCGTCGTCCAGCGCGAGCAGGGGCTGCTGCCGCTCGTCGGCCCCGCGGGCGGCCACGTCTTTACGGTCCTGCTCGAGCCCTCGGCCGACGGCGACGGCGGGCTCCACTTCGTGAACGCCCTGGCCGACGGGCTCTCGCCCGACCGCTCGGCGTCGTACTCCCGCCTCGGGCTGGGCACGGAGCCGGCCCGCTACGCCGACGCGCTCGACGCCGCCGGCGACGCCGACGTGGTCGTCCTCGCGGCCTTCCCCGACGCCGACGGCGAGCTCTCGGCCCGGCACCGCGCGTTCGTCCGCGCCCTCAACGACCGGACGCCGACCGTCCTCGTCGCCTTCGGCGACGCGCGGATGGCGGCCGGGCTCCGGCGGCCCGAGGCGTTCGTGGTGGCCCACGACGGGTCGGCCGTGGCGCAGGCGGCGGCGGCGCAGGCCATCGCCGGGCAGATCGAGGTGGCGGGCTCGCTGCCGCACGGCGTGGCCGGGCTGGCCGCGGCCGGCGACGGCGTCCGCTACCGCCAGCAGGCGCTCCGCCCCGGCGACGCCGAGGAGGCGGGGCTCGACGCCGAGGCCGCCGCCCGCGTCGACGCCGTCATGGAGCGGGCGGTCCGCTCCGGCGCGTTCCCCGGCGGGGCCGTCGCCGTCGGGCGCGACGGCGTGCTCCTCCGCCTCAAGGGCTACGGCCAGCTCACGCGCGGCGCCGCGGCCACCACGCCCGACACGCCCTACGACCTCGCTTCGCTCACGAAGGTGGTCGGGACGACGGCCACGGTCATGCGGCTCGTCGAGGACGGCCGCCTCGACCTCGACGCCCCCGTCGCCGACTACCTCCCGCGCTTCCGGCCGCTCGGCAAGGAGTACGTCACGGTCCGCCAGCTCCTCTCGCACACGGCCGGCCAGCGGCCGTGGTACCCGTTCTACGCCCACGGCATCCTCGACCGCCGCGCCGCGCTCGACTTCATCTACGCCGACACGCTCCAGTACCCGCCCGGCACGCGCTCGCGCTACAGCGACTTCGACATGATCGTGCTCGGCGAGGTGCTCCAGTCGATCACCGGCGAGCCCATCGACCGGCTCTTCGAGGAGGCCGTGTTCGAGCCGCTCGGGATGCGGCGCACCGGCTTCCGGCCCGTCGGCGTGCGCGACCCGGACGCGGCGCCGACCGAGCGAGACGACGTCTGGCGCGGGCGGACGCTCCAGGGCGAGGTCCACGATGAGGCCGCCTCCGTCTTCGGGGGCGTCGCGGGGCACGCCGGCCTGTTCTCGACGGCCTCCGACATGGCCCGCTTCGCGTTCATGCTCGCCAACGGCGGCGAGGCCTACGGCACGCGGCTGTTCCGGCGGACGACGCTCGACCAGTTCACCGAGCGCGTCCGCCTCCGGAGCACGTACCCGACCGGGCTCGGCTGGATGGTCAACCACGGCGAGACGTCGGCCGGCGGCGAGTTCGGGCCGCGCGCGTTCGGCCACACCGGCTTCACGGGCACCTCGATCTGGGTGGACCCGGACCAGAACCTCTTCGTCGTTCTCCTGACGAACCGCGTGAACCCGACGCGGCGCAACACGCGGATCCGCGAGGTCCGCCCCGCGCTGGCGGACGCCGTCGCCGGGGCCGTCCGGACCCCGCCCGGCGAGGCCGCCCAGGCGTGGGGCTTCGGGCCCGTCCCGGCCGACCTCCCGCGCGTCGCGCGCCGCTAGGAACCCGCCCCCCTTCCGGGGGTGTTCCCTCCCCCCCACGACGCTCCCTATGCCGACCTACGTCTACCGCCGCCCCGACGGGACCACGTTCGAGGTGTTCCAGAAGATCTCCGACCCCGCGCTCACCGAGGACCCGGACACCGGCCAGCCCGTCCAGCGCGTGATCTCCGGCGGCGCCGGGCTCCAGTTCAAGGGCGACGGCTTCTACCTCACCGACTACGTCCGGAAGGGCAACGACGGCGGGTCCGAGTCGAAGGGAGAGTCGTCCGGCGACGGCGCGGCCAAGGCGGCGGACTCGAAGAAGGCGAGCGCGTCGAAGCCGGCCGCGACGACCGCGGCGTCCGACGACTAGTTCCGTCCGCCCCGGCCGCGCGACCGAGGCGGGCCGGGCTAGGGCACGACGCCCGCGCGCCACTGGCGCTGGATCCGGCGGAGCAGGTCGTGATAGACGCGGCTCCGCTCGAGCGTGAGCACGCGGAACGGGGCGTTCTCGTAGACCCGCCCGGCCGTCCGCTCGAACACGAACACCGACGGCTGCCCGCCGCCGAACGCGTAGCTCCACCGCTCGCCGCTGGGCGTCGCCTCGACGTAGCGCGGGGCGCCGAGGAGGACGTACAGCATCCCGGGGTCGGTCTTCCAGCCGTCCTTGTAGGTCGCGAACAGGCGGTTCGCCTCCTCGACCCGCTCGTAGTACGCGCGGACCGTCGCCGCCGCCAGCCGGCGGTCGTCCATCTCCTCGCCCCAGAACCGGTCGAACGCGCGCCGCAGCGCCTCCGGGTCGGCCGCCTCGACGAGTGGGTCGAGCTCGCCGGGCGTGGCGACGTAGACGAGCGGGCCGACGAGGTCGCCGAGGCGCGTCACGAGGGGGTAGTCGCGGCGGCGGACCACGAACAGCCGCTCGGACGTGTCGAGGGGATCGCCGTCGGGGGCGACGAGGCGGACGCGGGCGCGGTAGACCCCGGGCCCCAGCGCCGGGAGCGGGGCCTCGACGTCGAGCGCCTCCGCCGGGTTGAGGACCGTCTGGCGGACCGTCTGGACGGTGTCGAGGTCGGTCAGGTCGACGCCGCGGGCGATCAGGCTCCCGGGCGAGGGCGTGAACCCGTCGAGCCGGCGCGCGGGCTCGTCGTCGGCCGCGACGCGGACGACCGAGAGCTCCGTCGTGGCCCCGTCGGGCACGCCCGTGGCCTGCACGACGGCCCGGAGCGAGTCCAGCCCGGCCGGGACGGAGGACGCGTCGACGGGGTCGACCCGGCCGCCCGCGGCCGCCGCTTCGAGGCGGAGCCCGCCCAGCGCGGGCGCGCCGGAGGGCGGCGGGACGCGGAGTGCGGTGCGGCGCTCGGCCGTCCGGTCGCTCGTGAGGTCCTCGAGGACGGCGCGGACCACGTACTCGCCCGGCGGCACGTCGAACCGCTCGACCCGCCACGCGGGCACGGCCGAGCGCGCGGCGCCGGCGTCTGAGACGCGGAACGTGTCCCGCGGCGAGACCGAGCGCGGCGCGCCCCCCTCCTGCTCGACGGTCACCGTCCAGCTGGCGACGGCCGCCAGCGAGTCGGCCGTCTGGCGGAAGACGAGCGAGGCCGGCAGCACGCCGAGGTAGACGTCGAGGCCGGGCCCGTCGTCGCGGACGCTGGCGACGGCGTCGAGCACGAACACGGGCTCGCCGGCCCGGTACGCCGCGGCGCCGGCGTCGAGGCGCGGCGTGGCCGGGCCGGACCCCGCGCACCCGGCGAGCGCGGCCAGCCCCGCGAGGAGCGCAGAGAGGCCGAGGCGACGGCGCGTCATGGGTGGGGGGCGGTGCAGAGGGGACCGCACGGAACCCGCGGCCTCCCCCTGAACGGCGACCGCCCCCGCCGCGGATCCCGGGGCGGACGCTAGGCCGCGTCCGCCGCCGCGGCGACGATCGCCGCGACCGAGGCGGCGTCGAGGCTGGCCCCGCCGACGAGCGCGCCGTCGAGGTCGGGCTGGGCGAACAGCTCGGCCGCGTTGCCGGGCTTGACGCTCCCGCCGTAGAGGAGCTCGATCCCCTCGCCCCCGTCGAACCGGTCCGCGAGCGCCGTCCGG
>CAXRFJ010000314.1:0-2034 GCA_964229475.1 Rubrivirga sp. | reverse complement strand
CCCGGCCGCGAGGGGGCCGCGTCGGCCTCCCGGCCGCCGACGCACGACGGGTAGCCGGCGAGGACCTCGCCGTCGAGCGTGACCGCCAGCACGGCCTCGGTGTCGTAGGACCCGATCAGGAAGGCGCCGAGCGCCGGGCTGTAGTCGACGCCGAACGGCGTGAAGTCGAGGTTGACGGTCCGGCCGGTCAGCGTGATCTGGCCGCCGAGCAGCTCGACCTCCGCGAGCTGGACGTCCTCGAACAGGGCGATCCAGAGCGACCCCGTCCGCGGGTTGTAGGCGATGCCGGTCGCCGTCGCGCCGATGCTCGTCGAGCGGAACTGGTCGGGCGGGGCCGAGAGGTCGCGCGGGAGCGCGAAGATGGTCGTCAGCGCCCGCTGGCGGGACCCGTCGACCACGACGACCGTGCCGTCGGGGAGCTGGGCGATGTCGTAGAGCTGCTCCGTCGGGCCGAAGGCCACGGCCCCGAGCACGTCGCCGTCACCGAGCGGGGCGGCCGTCGCGTCGGCGTCGGTGCGGACGGCGTGCTCGACGGGCGCCGCGCCGGCCGGGGCGCGCCCGTCGAACGGCGCGCGGTCGAGCGCGTGGCGGGCGCCGGCCTCGAACCGGCTCGTCGCCGGCTCCAGCACGCGGACGTACGAGAGCGTCGCGTCGCCGCCGTTCTGGAAGCCGAGCGGGATCTCGGCGACGGTCCCGGACTCGAAGGCCAGGACCGGGGCCGGGTCCTCGGGCACGACCTGCGGCAGCGCCGCGCCGCCGACCGAGAAGTCGAACACGAACGGGTCGGGGTCGTCGCCGGGCTGGTCGGTGAGGAGCTCGAAGCTGCCGCGGTAGAACCCGACGTCGAGGAGGCCCGCGTCAGCCGTGAGCTGGAGGTCGACCGAGCCGTTGCCGGGCAGCGTGCCCGCCAGCGGCGACGCGTAGAGCGGTGCGAGGCCGGCCTCGGCGTCGACCACGATGTCGTCGAGGTACCACCCCCGGCCCGTGACGTTGGCGTCGCTCTCGAACCGGAACGCGAAGTAGATCGGCGTGGGGAAGCCGGCGACGCCGGGGACCTCAATGGTCACGGTCTCCCAGCCGTCGGGCGTGTTGCGGAGGACGCCGCCGTCGGAGCTCGCGATCTCCTCGAACGTGGTGCCGTCGAGCGAGACGAGGACCGAGGCGAAGTCGAAGCCGGCCTCGGCGTCGAGGTAGGTCGCGAACGAGAGCGTCACGCGGCTGTCCGGGCTCACGCCGCTGAGGTCGATGGCCGGCGTGCGGATCTGGCCGAACGAGTTGTTCTCGTACTCCTCGAGCCCGTTGACGTTGCCGTAGTAGAGGGCCGTGGGGGTCGAGTGGCCGGGGAGCGTGGCGGCGTTGGTCCGCCGCGTCTGCCAGCGGTCCGGGGCCGCCTTGCGCGGGAAGGAGAACCCGGTGAGCGGGGTCGTCCCCTCGAAGTCGGCCGAGAACACGGGTGCGGCCGTGCGGGCGGCCGTCAGCGGCGACGTGTCGGGGAAGTCGAACGCCCGCGACACGAGCGTCGTGATCACGCGGTAGCGGAGGTCGAACGTGCCGGCGTTCGAGATCGGGACGGTGAGGGTCCGGACCTCGTCGTCGCCGAGGTCGCCGAGCGTCGACGGCACGTCGCCGACGGTGAGCTCCGGCGCCACGGCCCCGCCCACGGTAAAGGCGAGGGGCACCTCGATCACGGCCCGGTCGTCGTCGTTCGAGATCACGCGGACGACGCCCTCGACGATGGCCTGCGCGGACCCGCCGATCTGGAGCTGGAGCGTCGTCGAGCCGCCGGGCGCGACGGTCCCCGCCGCCGCCGAGGCGGAGAGGGTGGGCGTGACGGTCCTCGGGAAGACGGTCGTGATCTCGGTCTCGACGCGGAAGTCGAGGGCCGTCGCGTCGTCCTCGTTCCCGATCACGAGCGGGACGCTGACGCCGCCGCCCGCGTCGACGTCGCCGAGCTCGATCGGGTCCTCGACCAGGAACCGGTCGTCGATGGCCTGCCCGTCGACGCTGAGCGCGACCGTCGCGACGGCCGGGTCG
>CAXRFJ010000313.1:0-14245 GCA_964229475.1 Rubrivirga sp. | reverse complement strand
GGCGAGGCGCCCCGCCGGCGGCGCCTCGGGCCGCCGGCCTACGCGGCGGTCCGGCGCCCGCGGTCCGCCGTCTCGCCCGCGGCCCAGAGCGCGCGGAGGAGGATCTCGGCGTCGAGCCACGTCGACTGGTGGCGGGCGTAGAACCAGTACGCCCGGTGCGCCTCGGCGATCGTCTGGGGGCGGGCGGCGCGCGTGTCGAGGACCGAGACGACGCCCGGCAGCAGGCCCCACGCCGGCGGCGGGTGCGTCCCGGCCGCGTCGTAGCCGACGAGCGCGAGGCGGCCGGCGAGGACGCCCGGCATCCGGGTCGCCATCCGCGCCAGCCGGCGGAGCCGCGGCGACGGGCGGAGGCGGGCCGCGAGCTGGAGCGCCGGGATCAGGAGCAGGACGAGCGAGGCGACCGGGACCTCGAGGATCCGGCGCGTCCACGCCGGGCGGAGCGGGGCGACGGTCCGCTCGGCGGCCTGGAGCGGGGCCGCGTAGTCCTCGACGGACGCCTTCCCGATGATCCGGTCGCGGCCGGAGGCCAGGATCTTGAGCTGGACCGGGAGGTCGCGGAGCGCGCGCATCCCGTCGAGGATGGCCGTGTTGGTCAGGCTGTCGGCCGCGAACACGACGTCGTCGGCGCCGTGGAGGCGGGCGAGGTCGCGGAGCTGGCGCGGCCGCCCGAGGCGGGGGAGGGCGACGCCCGGCTCGTCGGCCTCGGCGACGTAGCCGATGACGGCGCTCCCGCGGACGTGCTCGTCGAGGAGCCGCTGGAGCCGCTCGGCCTCGGCGCCGGCGCCCACGAGGAGCGCCGAGCGCGGGACGCGCCGCGCCGCGCGCCGCCCGATCCGCCGGGCCAGCAGGAGCGCCGCCGCGCCCACGAGGCCCAGGCCCACGACCGCGCGGCTGAAGGCGAGCGTCGGGACGAAGTACGAGAGCGCGGCCACGGCGAGCCCCGCCAGCCCGGCCCCTGCCACCACCGGGCGGAGCGCCCGCCCGGCCCGCCGGTAGCCGCCCAGGAGCCCGATGGCCGCCACGAGCGCGACGGCGTAGGCCGGCAGCACGAGCCCGTAGTAGCCGGCCTCGAAGGCGAACCCGTCGGCGCGACTCCAGGCCACGGCGGTCGCCGCGAGACCGGCCCACGCGAGGGCCGCGTCGGTGGCGGGCGCCGCCGCCGTCCGCCCGATCCGCCCGACCGCCGCGATCGCCGCCCGGGCCACGATCCCGAGCCGGAGCCCGACGGCGAGCAGGCCCGAGGCGACCCGGTCCAGGACGCCCGCGCCCTCGCGGTGCGTCACGTGCTTCTCCACGAACCGGAGCATCGCCCCGTAGAACAGGAGCACGTACCGGAGGTCGCCCTTCTTCGTGCTCTCGCCCTTGTAGTGGACGATCTGCGTGTCCGGCGTGTAGTAGATCCGCCAGCCCGCCTGCTGGATCCGGTAGCACCAGTCGAGGTCCTCCCCGTACATGAAGAAGTCCTCGTCGAAGAGGCCCGCTGCACGGGGCGGTTCGGAGTTGGGAGCTCGGAGTTCGGCGTCTCGTCGGGCCGAGGCCTCGAACTCCGAACTCTGACCCCCGAACTCCGAACTCGGAAGGACCGCGTCCTTCCGGACCATCATGCACGAGCCCGAGAGCGCGTCGACCTCGCAGACCTCGTCGACCGGGAGGTACGTGAGGTTGTAGCGGCCGAACGTCGGGCTCTGGGGGAACAGCTTGCTCAGGCCCGCGATGCGGTAGAACGCGACGGCCGGCGTCGGGAAGGCCCGGCGGCTCTCGGGCGCGAACGTCCCGTCGGGGTTGAGGATGCGGCAGCCCGCGGCCCCGGCGTCTGGGTGCGCGTCCATGAAGGCGACGAGCCGGCGGAGCGTGTCCTCCTGGAGGATCGTGTCCGGGTTGAGCACGAGGACGTAGCGCCCGGCGGCCTCGCGGATGGCCTGGTTGTTGGCCGTCGCGAAGCCGACGTTCTCCTCGTTCGCGACGAGCCGGACGTCCGGGAACCGCTCGCGGACCATCTCGACCGAGCCGTCGGCCGAGTCGTTGTCGACGACCCAAGTCTCGACCGCCAGCCCGGCGCTGGCGCGCTCGACCGAGCGGAGCGCCTGCTCCAGGAACTCCCGCACGTTGTACGTCACGATCACGACCGAGACGTCGACGGCCGGGGCCGCGGTGCGGGGGGTGACGTGGACGGGACGCATCGGGGCTGAGTATAGGGCGACCGGGCCGGTCGGCCAGTCAGGATGCCGTTAATGGCGGATCCCCCGGTGCGAACGGGAGGTGGGGGGCCGTGGCCGGTAGCTTGGGCGCCCGTCCCCCGCCCCCGCATGCCCGCCGCGTCGCCCGGCGGCGAGGTCCGCGCCACGCTCGCGCTCGCCGTCCCCATCGTCCTCGTCCAGCTGGCGCAGATGTCGATGAGCTTCGTCGACGTCTCGATGGTGGGCCGGCTCGGGACCGAGGCGCTGGCCGCCATCGTGCTCGGCTCGACGACGTTCTTCACGCTGATGCTCGTCTGCCTCGGCGTGCTCATCGCCGTCCAGCCGACGGTCTCGCAGGCCGTCGGGGCCGGCGACACGGAGGCCGCGGCGCGGGGCGCCCGCCAGGGGCTCTGGCTGGCCCTGATCCTCGGCGTCCCGTTCACGGTCGGCCTCGGGTTCGCCGAGCCCGCCCTCCTCGCCACCGGGCAGGCCCCCGAGACGGCCGCGCTCGCCGCCGACTACCTCGGCGCCATCCGCTGGGGCTTCGTCCCGAACCTGTGCTTCGTCGCGCTCCGCGGGCTGTGCGAGGGCGACGCGCGGCCCCGGCCGGTCCTCGCCGTCACGCTGCTCGGCGTCGTCGCGAACGTCGTGTTCAACTACGGGCTGATGTACGGCGCGTGGGGCCTGCCGGCGCTCGGCGTCGTCGGGACGGGCTGGAGCTCGGCGCTGACGATGACGGTCATGTTCCTGGCCCTCGCGGTCGTGGTGCGGACGGGCGAGCTCGCGCGGTTCCGCGTGTTCGTCGGGCTGCGGCGGCCGGACCCCGAGGCGCTCGGCGCCCTGTTCCGCCTCGGGTGGCCCATCGGCGTGGGGTTCGGGCTCGAGGCCGGCATCTTCGCCGCGACGACGCTCCTCGTCGGGCGGCTGCCGAACCACGTCGTCGCGCTCGCGGCGCACCAGATCGCGATCAACGCCGCGAGCGTCACGTTCATGGTCCCGCTCGGGATCGGGATGGCCGGGGCGATCCGCGTCGGGCAGGCCGCCGGGCGCGGCGACGCCGACGGCGCCCGCCGCGCGGGGTGGATGGCGACCGGGCTCGGCGCCGCGTTCATGGTGGGCTCGGCGCTCCTGTTCTGGCTCGCGCCCGAGGCCGTCGTCTGGGTCTACGCGGGCGCCGACCCGCAGCCCGAGGTGGCCGCGCTCGCCGCCTCGCTCCTCGGCGTGGCCGCCGTGTTCCAGCTGTTCGACGGCGTCCAGGCGTCGGTGGCGGGGGCGCTGCGGGGCCTCAAGGACACGCGCGTGCCGATGCTCATCGCCGCGTTCTCGTACTGGGGCGTCGGGCTGACGGTGGGCGGGACGCTCGGCCTCGGGATGGGGCTGGGGGCGCCCGGGCTGTGGTGGGGCCTCACGCTCGGGCTGGCGACGGCGGCCGTCGGGCTCTCGGCCCGGTTCGCGCGGCGGACGCGCCCGGCCGCTTTCAGTTCGGCCTGAAACGTCCGGCGGGTGTGGCTATCCTAGGGGCGGACGGAGATGGGCCGTCCGGCGACCGGGGCCGTGAGGGCGATCCTGAGCGCTGGAAAGGCCGTTCCTGGCCCCTCTGGCCGGCCTTTCGACCTATCTTCGCCAGGCCCCTCTCACCGGCCGATCTACTTTCGCGAGCGCCCCTCTGCTCGTTTCGACGGGGCCTCCTCACCCAGCGGTCATGCCTCAGCTTTTCCCGCGTCGCGCCAACGCGCTCCCGACGGTGACTCTGTTCGGAGCGCTCGGCGGTGGCCTCCTCCTCGTCGCGTTCGTCTGGTACTACCTCTCGCCCGAGTTCTACGAGGTCGGGTACGCGCCGGAGCAGCCGGTCCCGTACAGCCACGCGCTCCACGCGGGCCAGCTCGGGATGGACTGCCGGTACTGCCACAACCACGTCGAGCAGAGCCCGCACGCCAACGTCCCCTCGACGCAGACGTGCATGAACTGCCACGGCGTCGTCAAGACCGAGTCGGCCGCGCTGCTGCCGGTCCGCGAGAGCTGGGCGACGGGCGTGCCCATCGAGTGGGTCAAGATCCACCACCTCCCGGACTACGCCCAGTTCAGCCACGCGGCCCACGTCAACGTCGGCGTCGGGTGCGAGAGCTGCCACGGGCGGATCGACCAGATGGAGGTCGTCTACCAGGCCGAGCCGCTCTCGATGGGCTGGTGCCTCGAGTGCCACCGCCAGCCGGAGGACCACCTCCGCGACCCGGCCCTCGTGACGCAGATGGGCTACCTCGAGCAGATGACCGAGGCCGACGTCCAGCAGAACCGCGAACGGATCGAGCGGGAGGGGATCAAGCCCCCCCAGAACTGCTCGGCCTGCCATTACTAGTGCGGAGTTGGGAGTCCGAGGGGCCGAGTTCTGCTCGGGCGACCCCGGACTCCGAACCCTGAACTCCGAACACTGAACTCACCCCCATGATCGAGCTCGACGTCCTGAGCGCCGCCGACCGCGCGGCCGACGAAGACGCCCAGGCCGCGGCGGGCCACGCGCCCACCTGGCGCACCCGCCCCGGCCAGCCCTCGGCCGACGCCTCCCGCGAGTTTGCCGACCCGGTCACCGAGGCCGACGCTGGCACCTCCCGCCGGACGTTCCTCAAGGTGATGGGCGCCAGCGCCGCGCTCGCCGGCGTGACCGGCTGCCGCCGGCCCGTCGAGACGATCCTGCCGTACGCGCGGAAGCCCGAGGACGTGGTCCCGGGCGTGCCGAACTACTACGCCACGTCGATGACGCTCGGTGGCGTCGGCCACGCGCTCCTCGTGCAGAGCCACGAGGGCCGGCCGACGAAGGTCGAGGGCAACCCGGAGCACCCGGTCTCGGGCGGCGCGTCGAGCGCGTTCGCGCAGGCCTCCGTCCTCCAGCTCTACGACCCGGACCGGAGCCGCCACGTCTGGACGCGCGGCGAGGCCGCCCCCGCCCGCGCCGACTGGGGCGCGTTCGTGGCCGAGGCCAGCCGCCTCCGCCTCCGCGCCGGCGAGCTGACCGTCGCCGTCCTCGCCGAGCCCTCGGCCTCGCCGACGGCCGACGCGCTCCGCCAGCGGTTCGAGGCCGCCTATCCCGGCGCCCGCTGGATCACGCTCGGCGCCCACCTCGACGACTACCAGGCCCTCGGCACGCAGCAGGCGCTCGGCCAGCCGGCCCGCCCGCTCTACCGCTTCGCCGAGGCGGACGTCATCGTCTCGCTCGACGCCGACTTCCTCGGCGACGAGGACCCGAACGCGGTCTGGAACAACCGCCAGTACGCGGCCTCCCGTCGCGTCGACGAGCGCGGCTCGATGTCGCGCCTCTACGCGATCGAGTCGACGATGACGGGCACGGGCGGCATGGCCGACCACCGCCGGGCCGTGAAGGCCGGCGCGGTCCCGTTCGTCGCCGCGGCCATCGCTCAGGGGCTCGGCGTCGGGACCGGCGCCCAGGCCTCGGTCACGGCCGACATGGAGCCGTTCATCGACGCCATCGTCGAGGACGTGCAGGCCGCGGGCGGCAACGCCGCGTTCGTGGCCGGCGCCACGCAGCCGCCGCAGGTCCACGCGCTCGCGGCGGCCCTCAACGGCCAGTTCGGCGGCGGCGTGGTCGAGTACCTCGCCACGGGCGCCGACCCGGTCGAGCCCGTCGGCCCGCAGCTGACGCAGCTCGTGGCCGACATGGCCGCCGGCAACGTCGATGTGCTCCTGATGCTGGGCACGAACCCGGTCTACAGCCTCCCGGCCGAGCTCCAGTTCGAGGCGGCCCTCGCGAACGTCCCGGTCTCGATCCACCACGGGCTCTACCGCGACGAGACGGGCCAGCGCGCGACGTGGCACCTGCCCCGCGCCCACTACCTCGAGAGCTGGGGCGACGCCCGCGCCTACGACGGCACGCTGTCCGTCGTCCAGCCGCTCATCGCGCCGCTCTACGCCGACGCGCACTCGGACCTCGAGGTCCTCAACACGCTCGCGACCGGCCGCAACAACGCCGGCTACGACCTGCTCCGCCAGGCGTGGCGGCAGCAGCTCCCGGGCGCCTTCGAGACCGCCTGGCGGACGGCCCTCCACGACGGGTTCGTGGCGGACACGGCCTTCGCCTCGCTCGGCTCGGGCGGCGGCTCCGCCGACCTCTCCGCCCTCGAGCCGCCCACGGAGGGCGGCATCGAGCTCGTCACCCGCCTGTCCCCGACGCTCTACGACGGCGCGTTCTCGAACGTGACGTGGATGCAGGAGGCCCCGCACCCGGTCACGAAGGTGACCTGGGACCCGGTCGCCCTAATGTCGCCGCGCACGGCGGTCCGCCTCGGGCTCGACGCGGAGGGCCGGTTCGAGGACGGCCACGACGACCGCTACGAGGGCACGGCCCTCGACGCCGGCAAGAACTACGCCCGCGTCGTCCGCCTCACGACCGCCGCCGGGACGCCCGTCGAACTGCCCGTGTGGGTCCAGCCGGGCCACCCCGACGACTCGATCACGGCGTTCCTCGGCTACGGCCGCGACCTCGCGACCGACCGCGAGATCGAGGACATGAACGTGTTCGGGCGGGTCAACCGCTGGCTCCGGCCGGGCAGCGTCGACACCGACGTCTACCGCGCGGGCCCGGTGTCCTCGCTCGTCGGCGCCGAGCTGTCCGAGGGCGCGCCCTCGGCCCGCGGCGAGCGGTGCCGCTCGCTGGCCAACAGCACGGTGCTCCCGGGCGTCGAGGTCGAGGAGGTCGCCGACGACTACCTCCTCGCGAGCACGCAGGACCACGGCACCATGAACGGCCGGGCCATCGTCCGCTCGTCGACCGTCGAGGCCTACCTCGCCGACCCGTCCTTCGCCAAGATCGAGGACCACTACGTCGAGGACACGCCCTGGGAAAACTTCGACCCGCTCTGGGGCGACGCGAACTCGGCGTCGGAGGAGGAGAAGATCGGCGACTGGATCTACTCCGACAACCAGTGGGGCATGACCATCGACCTCAACGCGTGCACCGGGTGCAACGCGTGCGTGGTCGCGTGCCAGGCCGAGAACAACGTGCCGGTCGTGGGCAAGGACCAGGTCGCGCGGGGCCGCGAGATGCACTGGCTCCGGATGGACCGGTACTACGTCGGCGCCGACGAGAACGACCCCGGCATGGTGTCCATGCCGATGATGTGCGTCCACTGCGAGAACGCGCCGTGCGAGCAGGTCTGCCCGGTCAACGCGACCGCGCACTCGCCGGACGGGCTCAACGAGATGACGTACAACCGGTGCATCGGCACCCGGTACTGCGCCAACAACTGCCCGTACAAGGTCCGCCGGTACAACTTCTACAACTGGACCAAGACGCTCCCGACGGAGGTCCAGATGCAGTCGAACCCGTACGTCACGGTCCGCTATCGCGGCGTGATGGAGAAGTGCACGTTCTGCGTCCAGCGGATCCGCCAGGCCCAGCAGTACGCGCACATCGAGGACCGGCCGCTCGAAGACGGCGAGGTCGTGACGGCCTGCCAGCAGGCCTGCGCCGCCGACGCCATCGTGTTCGGCGACCTCCGCAACGCCGACAGCGCCGTGAGCCGCTCGAAGACGAGCCCGCGGAACTACGCGGTCCTCGCCGAGCTGGCCGTCAAGCCGCGCCTGACCTACCTCGCCCGCCTGCGCAACCCGCACCCGGGCCTCGCGACGCCGTTCGACACGGCCGACGATCACGGTCACGGCGCCCCCGAGGCGCACGAGACCGCCGCCGAAGCCGACGCCTGATCCAAAGAGAAGAAGAGAAGAGGAGACGAAGCGCTCCTCATCCGAGCCTTCCCCTTCCTCTTCTCCTCCACACCTCTTCTCCTCCCTTTATGGCCACCGTCACCTCCAAGTCCGCATACGACCGCCTCGGCGGCGACGGCGCGCCGGCCTACCCGGACGGCACGCCGATGACGCTCGAGGACGCCCCGCTCGTCCGCGGCAACCTCTCGTTCCACGACGTCACCGAGATGGTGGCGTACCACACCGAGAAGAAGACGCCGTTCGGGTGGTACCTCGCCTTCGGCGCGGCGCTCACGGCGCTCGGCATCCTCGGGCTCTCGGTCGCCTACCTCGTGTGGAACGGGCCCGGCGTGTGGGGCCTGACCAACCCGGTCTTCTGGGGCTGGGCCATCGTCAACTTCGTGTGGTGGGTCGGCATCGGTCACGCCGGGACGCTGATCTCGGCCGTCCTCTTCCTGTTCCGTCAGCGATGGCGGACCTCGATCAACCGGGCGGCCGAGGCGATGACGTTGTTCGCCGTCGCGTGTGCGCTCCTGTTCCCGACGTTCCACGTCGGCCGGGTCTGGGTCATCTACTACACCCTCCCGCTGCCGAACCAGATGGCGATGTGGCCGCAGTTCAAGAGCCCGCTGCTCTGGGACGTGTTCGCGGTCTCGATCTACGGGACGGTCTCGCTCCTCTTCTGGTACGTCGGCCTCATCCCCGACCTCGCCACGATCCGCGACCGGGCCGTCCGCGCGGGGCGGACGCTCCGGGCCAAGATCCTGGGCTTCTTCGCCCTCGGCTGGACGGGCTCGAACCGCCACTGGCGCCACTACGAGCGGGCCTACCTCATCCTGGCCGGCCTCGCCACGCCGCTCGTCCTCTCGGTCCACTCGGTCGTCTCCTTCGACTTCGCCGTCTCGCTCATCCCGGGCTGGCACACGACCATCTTCCCGCCCTACTTCGTCGCGGGCGCCATCTTCTCGGGCTTCGCGATGGTGCAGACGCTGCTCCTCGTCGCGCGGAAGGTGTACAACCTGGAGAACCTCATCACGCTCGACCACATCGAGAAGATGAACATCATCATCCTCGTGACGGGGACGGTGGTCGGGTTCGCCTACATCACGGAGTTCTTTATCGCGTGGTACTCGGGCGTCGAGTACGAGCAGTACGCCTTCATGAACCGGGCCACGGGCCCGTACTGGTGGGCCTACTGGATCATGATGAGCTGCAACCTCATCTTCCCGCAGCTCTTCTGGAAGAAGTCCTGGCGGCGGACGATCTGGCTCTCGATGGCCATCTCGATCACGACGAACATCGGGATGTGGTTCGAGCGGTTCGTGATCACCGTGACGTCGCTCCACCGCGACTTCCTCCCGTCGTCGTGGGACTACTACTCGGCGACGGTCTGGGACCTCGGGATGTACATCGGCTCGTTCGGGCTGTTCTTCACGCTCTTCCTCCTGTTCCTCCGGTTCGTGCCGATGGTGGCCATCGCGGAGGTCAAGGGCGTGATGCCGCAGGCCGACCCCCACTTCTACCACGGCCACGGCGACGGCCACGCGCTCCCGCACGAGCTGGCCGCCTACCAGCACGACGCCAACGTCCAGGCCGCCGGCCCGGCCGCCTCCGACGCGGACGCCGACGGGATCCCGGACGCCGACGACTCCAACGCCTAATCCGATGCTGAGCAAGATCCGCCAGACGGTCGAGGACCGCGGCAACCAGCACGTCGGCCTCCTCGCCGAGTTCTCCGACCCGGGCGCGCTCGTCGAGGCCGTCGAGGGCCTCCGCGAGAAGGGCTACACCCGGCTCGACACGTTCACGCCGTTCCCCATCCACGGGATGGACCGGGCGATGGGCCTGCCGGTCTCGAAGCTCGGGTTCATGGTGTTCGGCGGCGCCGTCCTCGGCGGGATCCTCGGCGCGTTCCTCCAGTGGTGGACGAGCGCCGGCCCGCAGTTCAACTGGTGGCCGTCGGAGCTCAACCAGTTCCTGGGCTACCCGATCAACATCTCGAACAAGCCGCTGTTCGCCTGGGAGAGCTCGATCCCGATCATCTTCGAGCTGACCATCCTGTTCTCGGCGCTCACGGCGGTCGGCGGGATGCTCGCGCTCAACGGGCTGCCGAAGCCGTACAACCCGCTGTTCCACTCGGACCGGTTCGGGCGGGCGACCGACGACGCGTTCTTCGTCCACGTCTCGAGCCGGGACGCGGCCTTCGACCGGGCCACGACGGCGGCCGACCTCCGCGGCCTCGGCGCCACCGGCATCGAGTACGTCGACCACGACGGCGCCTCCCTCGTCGGTGACGACGCCGAGGCGGGCACGGCCGTCGTGCCGGCTGGCGGCGCCGCGGTCGCGCCGCACCACACCACCGGCGACCTCTAAAGACGTATCGCGTGTTGCGTGTTGCGCCGCCCTCGGGCGCCGACACGCAATACGAAACACGCAGTACACGACCCCATGACCCACCGCTCTCTCCTCGCCCTCGCCGTGCTGGCGGTCGGCCTCGGCGGCTGCCGCGGCATGACCAGCGAGGCCCCGCCGATCCACCCGAACCTCAACATGGACTACGTCCAGCGGTTCGAGGCGCAGGAGGCCAACCCGTTCTTCGCCGACGGCGCCGCGATGCGGACGCCCGTGGCGGGCACCGTCGCGCGCGGCCAGCTCAAGACGGCCGAGAACGCGCCGTTCGAGTACGGCCGGACCGCCGACGGCGCGCTCGTCGACGAGATCCCGATCGAGGTCACGCCGGCGCTCCTCGAGCGCGGCCAGGAGCGGTACAACATCTACTGCACCGTCTGCCACGGGTACGCCGGCGACGGCCGCGGCATCGTGGCCGTCGGCAACGGCGGACTGGGCTACGGCTTCGCCGTGCCGAGCTACCACACCGACGCGCTCCGCGCCCAGCCCGACGGCCACATCTACAACGTGATCCAGAACGGCATCAACACGATGCCGAGCTACGGGCACGAGATGGCCCCGGCCGACCGGTGGGCCGTCGTGGCCTACGTCCGCGCGCTCCAGCGCTCGCAGGCCGGCTCCTCCGCCGACGTCCCCGAGACGGAGCGCCAGCGGCTCGACACCGCCAACCCCAACGTCCGGCAGAACTGACCCTGTTTCGTATTGCGTATTGCGTGTCTGACGACCCCAATACGCAACACGTGATACGCAACACAAGCTCATGGCGAACCCCCTCACGCAGTTCCTCTTCGACCCCGTCGCCGCCGAGGGCGACCGGGTGCCGGCGCGCTACCGGTTCACCGGCGACTCGCGCTGGTGGATGGCGCCGGTCGGCGCCGGGCTGGCGCTCCTCGTGCTCGGCGTGGTCTTCGGCCTCGCCGCCGGCGACACGCCGCGCGTCCTGTTCTCCTACCTCATCGGGTGGGTCTTCTGCGTCTCGGTCAGCATCGGGGCCCTGTTCTTCGTGATGATCCAGCACGTCACGAAGGCCCGGTGGTCGGTCACGATCCGCCGGATCGCCGAGACGCTGGCCGCGTCGTTCCCGCTCCTCGCGATCGCCGGCATCCCGGTGCTCTTCGGGATGCACGACCTGTTCCACTGGACGCACCACGAGCTGTTCGACCCGGCCTCGCCCGAGTACGACGCCATCATCGCAGGCAAGGCGGCCTACCTCAACGTCCCGTTCTTCATCGTCCGCTACGTCGTCTACTTCGTCGCCTTCTCCATCATCGGCGGGAAGCTCTACGCGCTGTCGGTCCGCAACGACGCCACGCCGGACCCGGAGAACACGCTCCGCCAGCGGAAGTGGAGCGCGGCCGGGATCCCCATCGCCGCCGTGTTCACGGCGTTCGCCGGCTACGACTTCCTGATGTCGACGGACCCGCACTGGTTCTCGACCATGTTCGGGGTCTACTTCTTCGCCGGCGGCTGGCTCGGCGCGCTCTGCCTCATCACGTTCCTCGCGCTCCTGCTCAAGAAGGCCGGCATGGCCGACGAGATCACGGTCGAGCACACGCAGGACATGGGCAAGTTCATGTTCGCCTTCGTGGTGTTCTGGACGTACGTCGCCTTCAGCCAGTACATGCTGTACTGGTACGCGAACCTCCCGGAGGAGATCGTCTGGTTCCACAAGCGGTTCGAGGGCGGCTGGGAGACCGTGTCGTGGGCGCTCCTGCTGTTCCACTTCGTCCTCCCGTTCCTCATCCTGCTCCCGCGGGCGACCAAGCGGATCGCGCCGGCGCTGGCGACGATGGCCGTCTGGCTCCTCGTGATGCACTGGGTGGACCTGTGGTGGATCACGATGCCGTCGATGCACGTGGCCGCCGAGGCGGGCCACGCCGCCCTCGCCAACGGCGGCGGCGAGCTGCTGGCGAGCCTCCAGGCCCACGCCACGGCGCCGGAGGCCGTCCACGAGGCGACGTCCGGCATGGCGCTCCACGTCGTCGAGCCGCACCTCCCGCTGGTGGAGATGGCCGTCTGGCTGGGCCTGTTCGGGCTCTACGTCGGCGCGGCGATCCTTCGCCTCGGGCGCCACGCGATCACGCCCTACGGCGACCCCTACTTCGCCGACTCGCTCCGCTTCGAGAACGTCTAGGCCGACGCGGGTCGGGCCGGCCGTCAGGCGGGGCCCGACGCGCCGCCGGGCACGCTCCACGGAGCTTTCAATCATAACTGAAAACACGCTCGGGCTCGCCCCGTTGTTCGACCGATGAGCGATCAGGCCCCCACGACCCCGCCGGCCGGCGACCGCCCCGACCAGGAGGACCCCGTGCCGAACCCGCACGAGGCGACGCCGGTGCCCCCGCCCCAGGACGGCGCCCGCCCGGGCGCCGACGCGACCGTCCGCCCCGAGCAGGACGAGCCGAACGGGCCCGTCGAGGGCCTCGTCGCGTCGGCCAGCGCCGAGGTGGCCGAGGAGGCCGCCGAGGTCACGGGCGACCGGGACCCCGAGGCCGAGGCGCTCCTCGCCCGGATGGGCGTAGAGGAGGAGGGCATCGAGGGCGGGCAGCTGCTCGGGCTCGTCGCCGCCACGCTCGCCTCGGTGGCCGCGCTGGCCATCATCCTGATCTTCCGGTTCTACATCCCGTTCCGGACCCAGGTCGGCGAGCGGGCCGAGGGGCAGGCCGTCAATTACGAGCAGCAGGACCTCCGCGCCGAGGCCCTCGCCAAGCTCGACCAGTACACCCGGACCGACTCGACGTACGGCCTCCCGATCACGCGGGCCATGGGCCTCGTCGCCGCCGACTACGGCTCGGCCGACGCCGCCGGCCTCCCGTCGCGGCGCCAGCAGTGGAACGTCCTCGCCCTGGACCTCGGGCCGGGCCGCGCCATCCAGGCCACGCCCCAGCGCGGCGAGCTCTCGGGCCGAGGGCTCCCCGCCGGCGACGGCGACGAGCAGGTCGGCGTCGACGAGGACGTCGACACGGTCGAGCTCATCGAGAACGACGGCGCCCTCGACGGCGACGACGCCGAGGCCGTCCCCGACGACATCGAGTAACCCATGCGTGCGCGTGCCCTCCTGACTCTTCTCGTTGGGGCCGCCCTGGCGGTCGGGGCACAGGCCCAGGTCACGCGGGCGGGCTCGATGCCCCCGCTCGACGGGGAGGAGGGCCAGGGCCAGCTGCCGAACCGGCTGGCCGGCGCCGTCGGCATCACCGAGTTCCTCGGCGACACGGTCCCGACCGACCTCACGTTCCTCGACGAGGCCGGCGACGAGGTCTCGCTTGCGACGCTTCTCGACGGCGAGCGGCCGCTCATGGTCGCGTTCGTCTACCACTCGTGCCCGATGCTGTGCAGCCTCGTGCTCGACGGCACGGCCGACGCGATCGCCGAGACCGACCTGACGCTGGGGGAGGACTACGAGGTGCTGGCCGTCTCCATCGACCCGCGTGACACGCCGGCCCGGGCCGACAGCGCGAAGGCCAAGTACGCCCGGATCGCCGAGTTCGGCGACCTCGACGCGTTCCACTTCTGGACCGTCGGCCCGGAGCACGAGGCCAGCGTCCAGGCCCTCGCCGACGCCGTCGGCTTCCGCTACGCCTGGGACCCGCGGACGGGCGAGTACGCCCACAACGCCGCCAACGTCCTGCTCAGCCCGACCGGCAAGGTCACGCGCTACCTCTACGGCATCGACCACGACCCGAAGACGGTCAAGCTGGGCCTCGTCGAGGCCAGCGAGGGGACCGTCGGCAGCGCGTTCGACCGGTTCCTCATCACGTGTTACGAGTACGACGAGGACGCCCAGTCGTACTCTCTGGCCATCCTCCAGGTCACGAAGCTGGGCGGCGGGCTGCTGCTGCTCGTGTTCGGCGGGCTGCTCGTGTACTTCTGGCGGCGCGAGGCCCGCAAGGACCCCGACGGCTGGGACGACGCCCTCGGCTCCCACCCCGCGCCCTCCCACTGAC
>CAXRFJ010000312.1:0-6616 GCA_964229475.1 Rubrivirga sp. | reverse complement strand
GTCCCGTCGCCTCCTCTCCGCCGCCCTCCTGCTGGCGGCCGTCGCCGTCCACGCGCAAGACGACGCGCTCGCCTACCAGATGCCGGCGCCCGCGCTCGCCGCGCTCGTCGACGCGCCGCGGACGCCGGCCGTGTGGCTCAGCCCCGACCGCGCCACGATGGCGCTCTTCGCCCGCGACGGCGTGCCGCCGGTCGCCGAGCTGGCGGAGCCCGAGCTCGGCCTCGCCGGCGTCCGCATCAACCCGCGGACGAACGGGCCCAGCCGCGCGAGCGGCTACACCGGCCTCACGCTGAAGGCCGTTGCGGGCGAGCGCGAGCGCCCCGTGACGGGCTTCCCCGACGGCGCCCGCCTCCGCAGTCCGGAGTGGAGCCCCGACGGCGCCCGCCTCGCCGTCCTCGCCGACCGGGAGGACCGCGTCGAGCTCTGGGTCGTGGACGCGGCCGCCGCGCGGGCCCGGCTCGCCCTCGACCGGCCCATCAACGACGCCGCGCCGGGGAGCTCGTTCGAGTGGTTCCCGTCGAGCGACGGCCTCCTCGCCCGCACCGTCGCGTCGGTCCGTGGGGTCGCCCCGACGGAGTCGACGGTCCCCACGGGCCCCGTCGTCCAGGAGTCGACGGGCGAGGCGGCGCCGGCGCGGACCTACCAGGACCTCCTCGCGAGCCCGTTCGACGAGCGCCAGTTCGACTACTACATGACGAGCGCGCTGGTCGCCGTCCCGCTCGGCGGCGAGGCCCCGCGCCGGGTCACGCCGGAGAAGGTGTTCACGTCGTTCGGGGTGTCGCCGGACGGGCGGTACCTCCTCACGGAGGCCCGCCAGCGGCCGTACTCGTACCTCGTCCCGTGGTACCGCTTCGCCAACACGATCGAGGTCTGGGACCTCCAGGCGGCCCGCGTGGTCCACACCGTCGCCGAGCTGCCCGTCGCCGAGCGGGTCCCGATCGCGTTCGGGTCGGTCCCGACGGGCCCGCGCTCGGTCCAGTGGCGGGCCGACGCGCCGGCCACGCTCGCGTGGACCGAGGCGCAGGACGGCGGCGACGCGAGCGCCGAGGCGGCCGTCCGCGACCGGCTCTATGTTCTGGAGGCGCCGTTCGACGGCGAGCCCCGGGCGTGGGCCGCGCTCCCGCTCCGCTACAGCGGCCTCGTCTGGGGCGACGACGACACGGCCCTCGCCATCGACTCCTACTGGCAGACGCGGCAGGTGACCTGGTACCGGCTCGACCCGAGCGACCTCGACGCCGAGCCGGAGACGGTCTTCTCGTACTCGTTCGAGGACCGCTACAACGACCCCGGCCAGCCGATGACGGTCCTCAACGCGGCCGGCCGGCGCGTCCTGCGGATGGACGGCGGCGCCCTCTTCCTCGAGGGGCAGGGCGCCTCGCCGGAGGGCAACCGCCCGTTCGTCCGGCGGTTCGACCTCGACACGGGCGAGACGACCGAGCTCTTCCGCTCCGAAGCTCCGTACTACGAACGCCCGGTCGACTTCTTGGACATAGAGGCCCGGCTCCTCCTCACGCAGCGCGAGACCGTCACCGACCCGCCGAACTACGTCGTGCGGGACCTCGGCTCCGGCGCCGCCCGCGCCGTGACGGCCTTCCCGCACCCGTACCCCGAGCTGGCCGACGTCCAGAAGGAGACCGTCGAGTACACCCGCGCCGACGGCGTCCCGCTCAGCGCGACGCTCTACCTCCCGCCGGGCTACGACGCCGAGCGCGACGGCCCGCTCCCGACGCTCGTCTGGGCCTACCCGACCGAGTACAAGTCGGCCGACGCGGCCGGCCAGCGGTCCGACAGCCCGCACCAGTTCACGTACGTGAGCTACTGGGGCGCCGTCCCGTTCGTGACGCGCGGCTACGCCGTCCTCGACGACGCCGCGTTCCCGATCGTCGGTGAGGGCGAGACGGAGCCGAACGACAGCTTCCGCGAGCAGCTCGTGATGAACGCCGAGGCGGCTATCGCGGCCGGCGTCGAGCGGGGCGTCGTGGACCCCGACCGCGTGGCCGTCGGCGGCCACAGCTACGGGGCGTTCATGGTGGGCAACCTCCTCGCCCACTCGGACCTGTTCCGCGCCGGCATCGCGCGGAGCGGCGCCTACAACCGGACGCTCACGCCGTTCGGCTTCCAGCGCGAGGAGCGGACCTTCTGGGACGACCCGATGCTCTACTTCGGCATGAGCCCGTTCATGCACGCCGAGAAGATCGACGAGCCGATCCTGCTCATCCACGGCGACGCCGACAACAACCCGGGCACGTTCACGCTCCAGAGCGAGCGGCTCTACGGCGCGCTGACGGGGCTCGGCGGGACGGCCCGGCTCGTTCTCCTCCCGGCCGAGAGCCACGGGTACCGCGGGCGCGAGTCGCTCCTCCACATGCGGTGGGAGGCGGACCAGTGGCTCGAGCGCTACGTCAAGGCCGCCGGCCCGCGCGAGGCGGCCGCGGCCGAGGCGCCCGCGACCGACGCCGCCGGCGGGCGCTGACCACCACTCCGCCCGCCTCGGTGACGCGACCGAGGCGGGCGGAGCTAGGCCTCGTGCGGAACGGCCATCATGCCATCCTCAGCGCCAGCGACCCCGAAGGGACGGCACAGCCAAGGCGTCTCGGCGCCGACGTCCCACGCGGCCCGAAGAGGTCCCGGAGGCCGAGTTGAGATCCTTCGCTCCGCTCAGGATGACGGGTCTGGAGAGTTCCCGCACGGACCCTAGTCGAGGATCGTCACGGCGGCGAGGGACTCCACGCTCTCGCCGCCGATCCCGCCGCAGTCCGAGTAGCGGGCCCGGCCGTAGGCGGAGATGTAGAACTGGCCCTCGGGGTCGAAGGCCGACGGCGCGCCGCCGCGGAGCGAGTCGACCGTGAGCATCCGCTCGACGGCGACCGTCTCGATCCCGCCGATGTCGGCCGCCAGCGGGAGCTCGAACAGGACGTTGTCCGGGGCCTCGCCCGCCCGCCCCGGGGGCGCCCACAGGACGCGGACGCCGACCTCGGGGACGTCGCCCTCGCCCGAGAACTCGGCGAACAGGTGGAAGGGCTCGCCGAGGCGGAGCGTGTCGCCGGTGACGGGGCGGACGAGGTGGGCCGAGACGCTGGCGTCCGGCGTGACGAAGCAGACGCTCGGGCCCCCGCTGTCGCAGGCGGCGAGGGACACGCAGGCGGTGAGCGCGAGGAGGGGACGGCGCATGGGGAGGAGGGGGGCTGCGAGTCGGCCGCCGGCCCGACGTCACGGGGCGTAGACTCCGGCATGACCGTCCTCACGCGCGCCCAGAAGGTCTACGTCGTCTGCGCGGCCGTCTTCCTGACGGCGCTCGTGATCGCCGAGGCGACGGCCGGGAAGTTCTTCACGGCGTTCGACCTGCCGGTCACGCTCCGCATCCTCGGCGTCGAGTTCGAGAGCGTGGTGATGACGGCCGGCGTCATCGCGTTTCCGGTCACGTTCGTCGTGACCGACGTGATGAACGAGTACTTCGGCAAGGCCGGCATCCGGTTCGTGACCTACGTCGGGCTGGCCATGGTCGTGTTCGCGTTCGGGCTGCTCCAGCTCGCGCTCGCCACGCCGACGGCGCCCATCTCGCCGGTCCCCGACGAGGCGTTCGCCGCCGTCTTCGGGACGACCTCGCGCGTCATCGTGGGGAGCCTCATCGCCTACCTCGTCGGCCAGCTCGTCGACATCGCGCTGTTCCACCGGCTCCGCCAGCTCACCGAGGGCCGGCACCTGTGGCTCCGGGCGACGGGCTCGACGCTCGGCTCGCAGTTTATCGACACGTTCGTGGTGCTGACGGTCGCGTTCGCGGGGCAACTCGCCCTCGGCGAGATCGTCGCGATCACGCTCTTCAACTACGGCTACAAGGTGGTCATCGCCGTCGGGATCACGCCGCTCGTCTACCTCGGGCACGCCCTCATCGACCGCTACCTCGGGCCCGAGCGCGCGCAGGCGCTCGAGGCGCGTGCCGAGGCCGGCTGACCCGGCCCGCCCGACGGCGCCGGCCTGACGGGTCGGCGGCGAGAGCCGGGCGGTTCGTCCGGCCGGGAGGGCGCTCCGCCCGGCCCGTCGGGCGGGGCCGCTCGCCGGCGTCCGAGGCGGAAGGGCTTCCGCCGCAGAGGCCCGGAGAAGAACGGCCTCGAACCGTCAGGAAACGGCCCGGACGCGTACTTTTCGCGCGTCGGGCACGGTTGGTGCCCCGACTCCAGGACTCGCGCCCGGCGCGGGTCCTTTTCGTTTCGACACCCCCCGGTCGCTTGACGCTCCGCCTCCCCGCCTCGCTCTCCCCCGCCACGCTCCGCCAGGAGTGGTTCGGCAACGTCCGCGCCGACCTGCTGGCGGGCGTCGTCGTCGCGCTCGCGCTGATCCCCGAGGCCATCGCCTTCTCGATCATCGCGGGCGTCGACCCGAAGGTGGGGCTCTACGCCTCGTTCGTGATCGCGGTCACCACGTCGTTCGTGGGCGGCCGGCCCGGCATGATCTCGGCCGCGACCGGCGCCATGGCGCTCCTCATGATCACGCTCGTCCGCGACCACGGGCTCGAGTACCTGTTCGCGGCGACGGTCCTGACCGGGATCATCCAGTTCCTGTTCGGGGCCTTCCGGCTGGGCCAGGCCATGAAGTTCGTCCCGAAGGCGGTGATGACCGGGTTCGTCAACGCGCTCGCCATCCTCATCTTCATGGCGCAGCTCCCGCAGTTCGTGGGCCAGGGCTGGGTGATGTACGCGTTCGTCGCCGCCGGCCTCGCCATCATCTACGGGCTGCCCCGCCTCACGACGGCGATCCCGTCGCCGCTCGTCGCGATCGTCCTGCTCACGCTCGTGAGCCTGTTCATCGGCGAGCGCGGGCTGAACACGGTCGGCGACATGGGCGCGCTCCCGACGGAGCTCCCGTTCTTCTCGCTCCCGGGCGTCCCGCTCAACATGGAGACGCTCTCGATCATCTTCCCGGTCTCGTTCGCGCTCGCGCTCGTGGGCCTCATCGAGTCGCTCCTGACGGCGGCCATCGTCGACGAGCGGACGGACACGGACTCCGACAAGAACCGCGAGGCGCGCGGCCAGGGCATCGCCAACGTCATCACCGGCTTCTTCGGCGGGATGGCGGGCTGTGCCATGATCGGCCAGTCGGTCATCAACGTGACGGTCGGCGGGCGCGGGCGGCTCTCGACGTTCTCGGCCGGCGTGTTCCTGCTCGCCTTCATCCTGCTCCTGAGCGACTGGCTCGTGCTCATCCCGATGGGCGCGCTCGTGGCCGTCATGGTGATGGTCTCGATCGGCACGTTCGACTGGCGCTCGATCCCGGCCATGGCGAAGGCGCCGAAGTCGGAGTCGTTCGTGATGCTGGTCACCGTCGGCGCCGTCGTCCTCACGCACGACCTGTCGATCGGCGTCGTCGCGGGCGTCGTCCTCAGCGCGCTGTTCTTCGCGCGGAAGGTGGCCGACCACGCCTTCATGGAGGTCGAGGAGAGCCACGGGCCGCACGGCCGGACGCACACCTACGTGGTCTCGGGCTCGCTCTTCTTCGTGACCGTCCAGGGCTTCCTCAACACGTTCGACTTCACGGAGGACGTCGACCGCGTGGTCCTCGACCTCTCGGCGGCCCACGTCTGGGACGGCTCGGCCGTCGACGCCATCGACCGGGCCGCGCTCCGGTTCGCGCGCCGCGGCGTCGACTTCGAGGTCGTCGGGCTCAACGAGCCCAGCCAGTCGCTCCTCGACCGGCTCGCGATCCACGACAAGCCGAACGCGCTCGCCCTGGCCGGCGGCCACTGACAGGGCCCGCCTCGGTGCCGAGGCGGGTCAGGACGCCTCGCCGGTCGGCCCTCGACCGCGCGGCGGATGGCCGCGGTGTCGGCCACCAGGCGGGAGAGGGCGAGCAGGGCGAGGCCCGCGGACGCGAACCCGACGGACGGGACGACGGCAACGAGGAGCGCGTCGGCCGTGGCCCCGGTGGCCGGAGTGACCAGGGCCGCGAGCACGACGACGGACGGGACGGCGGACCCCACGAGAAACAGGGCGCCGGCCCACATGAGAAGTCGAGGGAGCGTCAAGACGAAATCAGTCGGTGGATGCGTCAGCATACCTCCGTCTGCGGACGGCCGCCGGGCTTAGAGCGCGAGGCTCGGCGTCGCGCCCACGGACAGGTCGGCCGTCTCGCCGGCCGCCCACTTGTAGGCGGCGGTGACGGCGATCATGGCCGCGTTGTCGACCGAGTGCGCGAGGTCGGGGACGTACACCTCGAACCCGTCGGCGGCGCCGGCCGCCTGCATGGCGGCGCGGAGCCCCGAGTTGGCCGAGACGCCGCCGACGACTGCGACGGCCCGGACGCCCGTCTCCTCGACCGCCTGGCGGACGCCCTCGACGAGCGACGCCACGACGACGCGCTGGAACGACGCCGCGACGTCGGCGCGGTGGCGGTCGAGCACGGCGGGGCGGTCCGCCTCGGGCACGTCGGCGAGCCAGTAGCGGACGGCCGTCTTGATGCCCGAGAACGAGAGGTCGAAGAGGGCGGCGCCGCGGCGGCCCTTCGGCCCGAGGCGCGGCGACGGCAGGTCGAGGAACTGCTCGTCGCCCTCCGCGGCGAGCCGGTCGATGGGGGGGCCGCCGTGGTAGCCGAGCCCGAGGAGCTTGGCCACCTTGTCGAACGC
>CAXRFJ010000311.1:0-3975 GCA_964229475.1 Rubrivirga sp. | reverse complement strand
GAGGCGTCTAACCGGCTCGTGACGCCGCCCTGCGAGGAGTCGGCGAGGGAGACGACGCTGACGCGGAAGGCCTGGCCCCGCTCGCGGTCGAAGTAGCGGGCCGTCAGGATCTGGCCCGGCGCCGTCTGGCGGACGATCTCGGACCCGCCGCCGCTCTCGGGCGCGTCGCGGTAGTACCGGTTCTGGAAGGCGTGGACGACGGCGTTCGCCCGGGGCACCACCCACCCGTTGAACGCCAGCATCCCGCTCGTGAACACGAGCCCCGCGAGGAGGAACGGCCGCAGGAACCGCCAGGTCGAGACGCCCGCCATGTGGACCGCCGTGAGCTGCATCGACTGCGCGAGGCGGGCCGTGACGTAGACGGCGGCCAGGAAGAGCGCGAGCGGGCTCGTCAGCCGGAGGATGTCCGGGACGTAGTAGAGGTAGTACTCGCCGAAGATCTGGGCCGGCGTCGCGCCCCGGTCGAGGAAGTCGTCGATCCGCTCGGCGAGGTCGAGCACGACGAACGTCGCCACCAGCAGCACGAGCAGGAGCGCGGTGCCGGAGAGGAAGCGGCGGAGCACGTGCCAGTCGAAGCGGGTCAAGGCGGGGGGCGGAAGTCAGATCGGGTGAAGTTCGTCGTGAACAGCCGCCGAGGTGGGGTTTGAGGCGCGCGCCCCGCCCGCGGGCGGACCGGCCGGGGCTAGCTTGGCGTGCCCTTCCCGAGCGGCGGCCTGCCTCCCCCATCAGACTTCACCCGATCGCACCTCGCACATGAAAGTCCACGAGTACCAAGCCAAGGAGATCCTCGCCGAGCACGGCGTCTCCGTCCAGCGCGGCATCGTCGCCGACACCGTCGACGAGGCCGTCGAGGCGGCCGAGACGATGGCGAAGGACGGCGTCGAGCAGTTCGTCGTCAAGGCCCAGATCCACGCCGGCGGGCGCGGCAAGGGCGGCGGCGTCAAGTTCACGCCGAGCCTCGACGGGGTCCGCGGCAACGCCGAGGCCATCCTCGGCATGCAGCTCGTGACGCCGCAGACGGGGCCCGAGGGCCAGCAGGTCCAGAAGGTCCTCGTCACGGCCGCCGAGGACATCGCCCACGAGTACTACCTCGGCGTGACGCTCGACCGCGGCAAGGGCATGGACGTGATCATGGCCTCGACCGAGGGCGGCGTCGAGATCGAGGAGGTCGCCGAGGCGACGCCCGAGAAGATCGTCAAGGTCTGGGTGGACCCGGCCATCGGCCTCCGGCCGTACCAGGTCAACGAGGTCGCGTCGAAGCTGGGCTTCGAGGGCCCGGCGCTCAAGGAGGCCCGGAAATTCATCGCCGCGCTTTACAAGGCCTACCGCGCCTCCGACGCGACGATCGCCGAGATCAACCCGCTCGTCCGCACCGACGACGGCCGCGTGGTCGCGCTCGACGCCAAGATCAACCTCGACGACAACGCGCTCTACCGGCACCCCGACCTCGCCGCCATGCGCGACGAGGCCGAGGAGGACCCGCTCGAGGTCGAGGCCGGCAAGCACCACCTCAACTACATCAAGCTCGACGGGAACGTCGGGTGCATGGTCAACGGCGCCGGGCTGGCGATGGGGACCATGGACCTCATCAAGCTGGCGGGCGGCGAGCCGGCCAACTTCCTCGACGTCGGCGGGACGGCCTCCGCCGAGACGGTCGAGGCCGGGTTCCGGATCATCCTCTCGGACCCGAACGTGAAGGCGATCCTCGTCAACATCTTCGGCGGGATCGTCCGGTGCGACGTGGTCGCCCAGGGCGTGATCGAGGCGGCGCAGAACATCGACCTCTCGGTCCCGCTCATCGTCCGCCTCCAGGGCACGAACGCGGAGGAGGGGATGGAGCTGCTGAAGAACTCGGGCCTCCCGATCGAGAGCGCGATCCTCCTGCAGGAGGCCGCCGACAAGGTGACGGCCGCGCTCAACGCCTAGCCTGGCCCCGCCCGCCGCGGCGCCGAGGCGGGCCCCGCCACCGCCGTAGGGGCGACCCGCCGGGTCGCCCCTACCCAGTTCGGAGCCGTGCCCGACGACCGCCAGCCCGCCGCCATCCAGATCGCCGGCGTCACGAAGCGCTACGGCGACGTGACGGCGGTCGACGGCGTCTCGCTGGAGGTCGCGGCCGGCGCGTTCGTCTCGCTCCTCGGGCCGTCCGGGTGCGGCAAGACGACGCTCCTCCGGCTCGTCGGCGGGTTCGAGACGCCCGACGCCGGGGCGGTCCGCATCGGCGGGGCGGACGTGACGCGCCAGCCGCCCCAGCGGCGCCCGACGGCCATGGTGTTCCAGAGCTACGCGCTCTTCCCGACGATGACGGTCGGCGAGAACGTGGCGTACGGGCTCCGCACGCGCGGCGTGGCGAAGGCCGAGGCCCACGCCCGCGCGGAGACCGCGCTCGGGCGGGTCGACCTCGGCGGGCTGGCGGGCCGCCCCGTGGCGGCGCTCTCGGGCGGCCAGCAGCAGCGCGTGGCCCTCGCGCGGGCGATCGCCGTCGAGCCCGACGTGCTCCTCTTCGACGAGCCGCTCTCGAACCTCGACGTCGCGCTCCGCGAGGCGACACGGGCCGAGCTGAAGGCGCTCCAGCGCGACCTCGGCATCACGAGCCTCTACGTCACGCACGACCAGCAGGAGGCCCTCGCCATGAGCGACCGGGTCGCCCTCATGCGGGCCGGGCGGGTCGTGGCGGAGGGCACGCCCGAGGGGCTCTACGCCGAGCCGCCGACGGCCTACGCCGCGTCGTTCCTCGGCGGGGCCAACGTGATCCGGGACCGCGCCCTCGCCGAGCGACTCGCCGGCGAGCCAATGCCGGCGGGCCGCGCGCTGGCCGTCCGCCCCGAGGCCCTCGAACCGGTCGACGCCGCCGACATCGACCCCGAGGCCGGGCGAACCGTGCCCGCCCGGATGCTCGGCCGCCTGTTCCTCGGCCTCACCGCCGAGTGGGACGTCGAGGCCGGCGGCCACCGCCTCCGCTTGTGGACCGACCCCGCCCGCCCGGTCCCCGAGGCGCTCGCCCTCCGCGCCTCCCGCTGGCGCTGGGTCGAAGACGACGCGAACCTCGCCGAGAACACCGGGTAGATCTTCCGAGCCGATCTGTGAGATGCGAGGCGTCCCGAGTGCGCCCATCACGCATCACTCCTCACGCATCACCCCCATGACCGACCCCGACGCGCTCACCCTCCGCGACACGCTCGACGGGCTCACGCCCGCGCGGATCGCCACCCTCTACCGCCGCGCCCCGCTGCTCCGCAAGACCGACAACCCCGAGCGGCTGTGGAAGGCGTTTGAGGCGTCGTCGCTCGTCCTCACGCTGTGGGAGAGCGACCGCGTGGTCGGGCTGGCGCGGGTGCTGACCGACGGCGTCCAGAGCGCCTACCTCTGCGACCTCGCCGTCGAGCCCGACGTCCAGGGCGCCGGCATCGGCAAGCGGATGGTCGACGAGATCCTGACCCGCCTGCCGGGCGTCGAGCTCGTCCTCCGCGACTCGAACCTCTCGGCCGGCTTCTACGAGCGGCTCGGCTTCGAGCCGGTCGACAACGCCTGGGTGCGGAGGGCATGAGCGAGCCCCGCCCCGACACGCTCGCCGCGTTCGAGACGCTCCGCCAGACCCGCCGGTCGCTGGTGGCCCTCGTGGATTCGATTCCGGACGCGGCGCGCACGACGATCCCGGACGGGTTCAACAACCACGTGCTCTGGAACGCCGGCCACCTCGCGGCGACGGAGCAGCTCCTGACGTACGGGCTCTCCGGCCTCGACGTCGATCTGCCCGACGGCTTCCTCGACGACTTCCGCAAGGGCTCGTCGCCGCGCGGGTGGGAGCGCGCCTGGACGTGGGACGAGGTCCGCGACCTGTTGCTCTCGCTCCCCGACCGGACCGAGGCGGACGTCCGCGCCGGCCGGTTCGAGACCTACCGCGAGTACCGGACGACGCCCGGCGTCGTGCTGGCGTCCGTCGACGACGCCGTCCGGTTCAACCAGATCGGAAGAGCG
>CAXRFJ010000310.1:0-4106 GCA_964229475.1 Rubrivirga sp. | reverse complement strand
CCTCCGCACCTCCGCACCTCACGCCCCTGCGAGCGCCAGCGCGGCGACGTCGACGCGGGCGCCGGCCTCGGAGAGCGGGCGGGCCGCGGCGGCGAGGGTGGCCCCGGTGGTGAGGACGTCGTCGACCAGCAGCACGCGGGCGCCGGAGACGCTCGCGCCCGCGGCGAGGGCGAACGCGCCGGCGACGTTCTGGCGGCGCGCCCCGGCCGAGAGCGCCGCCTGCGACCGCGTCGGGCGGGTGCGGACGAGGAGGTCGAGCGCGGGCACGCCGAGCGCCGCGGCCACGCCGGCCGCCAGCGCGGCCGACTGGTTGTAACCCCGGTCGAGCGCCCGCAGCCGCGACAACGGCACCGGCACGACGGCGTCCGGCGAGACGCCGGCCCCGCGGCCCGCCAGCCCGAGCGCTCGGCCGAGCGGGCGCCCGAGCGCCGGTCGCCCCCCGTACTTCAGCGCGTGCTGGACGCGGCGGACCGTCCCGCCCGGGTCGAAGGCCCACAGCGCGACGACCGCGCCGGTGGCCGGCTCGGCGGCGAGGAGCCCGGCGGCCGCCTCGGCGTCGGCGCGGGGGAGGCCGCGGAGGCACGCGGCGCAGAGGGCGTCGGCGGGGTCGGGGAGGCGGGCCTCGCAGCCGAGGCAGAGCGACGGGTACGCGAGCCCGGCCACCCCGCCGGCGAGGCCGCGCGCGAGCCGGCCGAGGCGGGCGGGGACGGAGGGGCGGGGCGGGGTGGAGGACACACCGATTCGGACGGGCGCCCCGCAATATCTTGGCCGCCCCCTTCCCGTCCAAACCGCCTCTCCATGCCCGACCGCCGAGGGATGATCATCAAGAACGTGTCCGACGACACGCTCGACCTCCGCCTCGACTCGCGGACCGTCCACATGACCGCGGGCGAGGAGCGCCCCGTGACCGCGGTCGAGGTCAAGGACGCCCGCCTCCGCAAGGCCCTCGAGATCCGCGAGATCGCGATCGTTCGCCCGACGACCGACGAGGAGGCCGCCGCCCTCGACGCCGAGCTCAGCGAGTGACGGACGGCGAGTGAACCGTAAAGGGACCCTCGGCCCTTCGCCCTTTACCCCTCACTCCATGAACGTCCTCGCCCTCGAGCCCTGGTTCGGCGGATCGCACAAGCGGTTCCTGAGCGGGCTCGCCGCGCACAGCGCGCACGACGTCCGCGTGGTCGAGATGGCCGCGCGGTACTGGAAGTGGCGGATGCAGGGCGGCGCCGTCACGCTCGCCGAGAAGACGCGCGAGCTGATGGCGTCCGGGTGGCGGCCGGACCTCGTGTTCGCGACCGACATGGTCCACGTGCCGGCGTTCCTCGCCCTCACGCGCGACGTGCTGGCCGACGTCCCGGTCGTCCTCTACTTCCACGAGAACCAGCTGACGTACCCGCTCCAGGAGGGCCGCGAGCGGGACTACACCTACGCCTGGATCAACTACCTCTCGGCGCTGGCCTCCGACCGCGTCGTGTTCAACAGCCAGTTCCACCAGGAGGAGTTTTTCGGCGCGCTCCCCGACCTGCTGCGGCGCTTCCCGGACTACGCCCACGTCGGCGAGCTCCCGGCGCTCCGCGAGAAGAGCAGCGTGCTCCGCCTCGGGCTCGACCTCGACGGCCTCGACGCCGCCCGGCCCGACGCCGAGGCCCGCCGCCAGCGCGAGCCCGGCCCGCCGGTCGTGCTCTGGAACCACCGCTGGGAGTACGACAAGAACCCCGAGGCCTTTTTCCGGGTGATGAACCGGCTCGACGACGTCGGCCAGCGGTTCCGCCTGATCCTCGCCGGCAAGACGTTCGCCGAGCAGCCGCCGGCGTTCGAGGCCGGCTTCCGGCGCTACGCCGAGCGCGTGCTCCACTACGGCTACGCCGAGTCGTTCGCCGACTACGCCGCGCTCCTGTGGCGCTCCGACGTCGTCGTGTCGACATCGGTCCACGAGTTCTTCGGCATCTCGATGCTGGAGGCCATCCACTGCGGCTGCCACCCGCTCCTGCCGAACCGGCTGACCTACCCCGAGCTGATCCCGGAGCGGCTCCACTCGCCGCTCCTCCACGCGCCGGTCCTCTACGACACCGAGGAGGCGCTGTTCGAGACGCTCCGCGCCGTCCTCCGCGGCGACGCCCAGCCGCTCCCCGGCGAGGTCCTGCGCGAGGTCCCGGCCCACCTCGCGTGGCCGCTCATGGCGCCCCGCTACGACGCCCTGTTCGAGAGCGTGGCGCCCTCCGCCTCGGCCCCCCCGTGAGCCGACCGAGGCGCGTGAGCCGACCGAGGCGGAGGGCGTCGGATCAGTTGTCCTCGCCGAGGAGGCCGCCCAGCAGGCCGCCGGCCGCGAGCCCGCCGATGGCGCCGAGCGGGTTGGCCCCGCCCGAGCTCTCGCCCTTGCGCCCGTACATCCGGCTGGCCGCCACGATCCGGTCGGCGAGGCGCGAGAACGGGAGGCTCTGGAGGAACACCTTGCCCGGCCCCTCGATCCGCGCGATCACCAGGCCCTCGCCGCCGAAGAGCGCGTTCTTGAACCCCTTCTGGAACTCGATGTCGTAGTCGACCGACTCCGAGAACGCGACGAGGCAGCCCGTGTCGACGCGGAGGACCTCGCCGCCGGCCAGGTCGCGCTCGACGATGGTCCCGCCGGCGTGGGCGAACGCGAGGCCGTCGCCGCGGAGGCGCTGGAGGATGAAGCCCTCGCCGCCGAACAGGCCGGCCCCGATCTTCTTCGTGAACGCGACCTCGATCTCGATGCCGGAGGCCGCGCAGAGAAACGCGTCCTTCTGGCACAGGAACCGGCCGCCGTAGTCGCCGAGGTCCAGCGGGATGACCTTGCCCGGGTACGGCGCGCTGAACGAGACCTGCGCCTTGCCCCGGCCCTCGTTGGTGAACGACGTGATGAAAAAGCTCTCGCCGGCGATCCGCCGCTTGAGCCCCTTCATGAACCCGCCGCCCGTGCCCGTGTCCATCCGGATCGCGTCGTCCATGTAGAGCATGGCGCCGGCCTCGGCACGGACGGCTTCGCCGGGGTCGAGTTCGATCTCGACGATCTGGAGGTCGTCGCCGATGAGGCGGTAGTCGATGTCGTGGACGGGCATGGCGAGAGGAGGGGAGGGGGTCGTCCCCACTCTACGGCAAAAGGGCCCGGCGCCCGTCGCGCCGACCGACATTGGTCGCAGCCCTCCCGAGATCCGATGCCCCGCCTCCTGCTCCTCGCGTGTCTCCTCGCCGCCTGCGCCGACGCGCCCGCCGAGGCCCCGGCCCCGCCGGCTCCCGCCCCTCCGACGCCGGTGGACTCCGCCGTCGCGCCCGCGCCGTCCGCGAACGCGGTCCCCGACTCGTCCGAGTGGACCGTCGGCATCGTCGACCTCGGCGCCTCGGGCGAGGGGACGGCGGTGCTGGCGGACGTCCGCGCCGCGGCGCACGGCGGCTACGACCGCGTCGTGTTCGAGTTCGAGGCCACGCGCCCGGCCGTCCACGTCGAGTACGTCGACCGGCCGGTCCGGGCGTGCGGGTCGGGCGAGGTCGTGGCGCTGCCGGGCGACGGCTGGCTCCTCGTGCGGTTCAGCGGGGCCCGCGCGCACACCGAGGCGGGCGAGGCGACGGTCGACCCGACCACGCGCGACCTCGGCCTGCCGACGGCGCTGGCGCTGGCGCGGACCTGCGACTTCGAGGGCGAAGTGTCGTGGGTCGTGGCCGCGTCGTCGCCGGAGCCGGTCCGCGTGACGGCACTCGACGGGCCGCCGCGCCTGGCGGTCGACCTCCGGCACGCCGGCCGCTAGGCGCGGGCGCGAGGTCGGCGCGTCCGGCGGCCGGCCGGCAGGCGCGCGGGCCCTTTCGGCGGCGTCTCGATCTGGCGGAGGCAGGCGCGGTACCGGGCCCAGGCCCCGGCGTCGCCCGCCAGCCAGGCGGCGCGGGCGCGGTCGAGGGCGGAGCGGAGGGGCGGCGTGGGGAGCGGAGCGGGCATGGCGTCCGTCGGGGGTGCGGTTCGCCGAATCCCAACAATCGGGCCAACGGCGGCCGGCGCCGTTCAGGCCGCGCGATCCGTCGCGGGCGGGTAGAATCGGAACCGCCGCGTCCACGAGGCCGGCCGGATCCCCGGCCCCGGCGCCGGGTACGCACCGCAT
>CAXRFJ010000309.1:0-2463 GCA_964229475.1 Rubrivirga sp. | reverse complement strand
GCCTCGGCCGTGGTCATCCGGAGCGCGTGGGCCTCCATCTGGGCCGCGTGGGCCTCCATCTGCTGCTCGAGGCCGGCCTCGAGCTCGGCCTCGAAGGCGGCCATCTCGGCCTCGAAGTCCGCCATGTCCGCGTCGAAGTCGGCCATCGTCGCTTCGAAGACGCCCATGTCGGCCTCGAACGCGGCGAGCGCGGCGTGGGAGGCGAAGGGGGCCGGGGCCGGCGGCGCCGGGGGAGCGGGCGGCGCCGGCGGTGCGGGGGCGACGGGTGCCACCGGGGGCACGGGTGGCAGCGGGGCCAGGGCCACGGTCATCGTCGCGGGCGCGGACGGCAGGACGCCGACGGCCCAGGTCGGGCCGGCCCACTCGAGCACGGGGAGGAGGAGGAGCGCGGCGAACGCGGCGGCCCACACGCCGTGCCGGGCCGAGGCCGGGGCGCTCTTGAGGAGGCGGACGGTCAGCGCCGCCAGCAGGAGCACGAGCGCGCCCTTGAGCGCGATGGAGAGGAGGAGCGGGATCATCGTCCTTGGGCGCGGGCGCGTTGGATGAGGCTGTCGAGGCGGTCGAGGTCGTCGTCGCTCAGCTCCGTCGAGGCGTCGTCGAGGAGGGCGGCGACGGCCTTCTCGGGCGTCCCGTCGAAGAACGTCCGGACGAGGTGGCGGAGCGCGGACCGGCCGGCCTCCTCGCTCTCGACGACGGGGAGGTAGACGTAGCGCGGGCCGTCCTGCTCGTGGCGGGCGTGGCCCTTCTCCTCGAGGATGCGGAGGTGGGTCCGGACGGCCGAGTCGCTGGGCGGGTCGGGGAGCGCCTCGCGGACGTCGGCGGCGGAGGCGCGGCCGAGGCGGTGGAGGACGTCGAGCACCTGGCGCTCGCGGCGGGAGAGGGAGGGGACGGGCATGGGGCGGGTGCTAAAATCTTAGCGGGAACGTAGGGTGCCCCGGGAGCGGAGTCAAGGGTGGTGTGCTGTTTTTTTAACATCACACCAGGGCCGGGCCGGCGGCCGTTCGAGCGCGGGCGGTCGCCCCGGTGGCGCGCGCGGCGGCGGTCCGTACCTTTTCGGCCGCCCGGCCCCCTAGTTGCACCCCGGCCGCTCGCCCCCCGATTTATGGCCCTCCCCGAACAGACCTCGCTCCTCCGCCGCGTCCTCGTCGCGGTGGCCCTCCTCGGCGTCGTCGTCGTGACGCACCTCGCGCTCCAGAAGGCGAACGGGTTCGCCGCCGGCTGCACCGGCCTCGGCGACGTCGACTTCTCGGCCGGCGCGGCGACCACCGGCACGACGGACGGCTGCGCGACCGTGACCGAGGGCGAGTACGCCGACTTCCTCGGCATCCCCAACATCACGCTCGGCCTGATCTTCTACGTCATCGTGGCCGCGCTCCGGCTGGGCTACGCGGCCCTCCGCGACGACCGGCTCCGGCTGGCGTCGTTCGGCGTCGTCGGCGTCGGGTTCCTCTACACGCTGTACCTCGTGTACCTCCAGGCGGCCGTGATCGGCTCGTTCTGCGTGCTCTGCATGACGTCGGCCGTCCTCGTCCTCACCCTCACCGTCCTCCACGTGATCGAGCACCGCCGCCTGGGCGCCGCCCCCGAGGCGCCCGCCCCGACCAAGCGCCGCCACCTCGCCTCCGAGGCGACCGGCCTCGCCGCGCTCCGCCCGTACGTCCCCGTGCTGGGCGGCTTCGTGGTCCTCCTCGCCGCCACGTTCGGCCTCGCGGCCCGCTCGGACGGCGGCGCCGACCTGCCCGGCAACCCGACCGCCGCCGTCGACTCGGAGACGCAGCTCCCGCCGCGCCGCATCCAGGACGTCACGGGCGCCTGCTCCTACGACCCCGACATCGAGCCCATCGCGGACCTCACGCCGTTCATGGACGGCCCGTACCTCGGCGACGCCGACGCCCCGGTCAAGGTGGTCACCATCTTCGACCCGAACTGCCCGCACTGCCGCGAGCTCGAGGGCGTCCTGACCCCGTTCATCGAGGCGAACCCGGAGGCGGCCCAGTACTTCTACGTGGCGTACCCGCTCCGCCAGCAGTCCGTGGGCCAGGCCATCGCGCTCGCCGTGGCCCAGGAGCAGGGCCGCTTTTTCGAGCTCATGGAGGAGATGTTCCGGCGCCAGGACAACACCTGGGGCATGACGATGCCCGAGCTCGTCGCGACCGTCGACGCCGTCGGGATGGACGGGGCGGCGTTCGAGGAGATGCTCGCCGACGAGTCGCAGCTCCAGGGTTACCTCACGCGGATCCAGGCCCAGGCCGAGGCCGTCGGCGAGGCGTTCTCGACGACGGACGGCCGCCTCTCCGTCCCGAAGCTGGCCGTCAACGGCCGCGTCGTCGCGCCCACGTACGCGTCGTACAGCGAGCGCTGCCTCACCGAGTTCATCGCCGAGGCCGAGCCGGTGGGCACGCCGGTCGAGGCCGCGGAGACGGTCGAGTAGCGGCCGCTCCCGCGTTCCGGATCGAGGGGCGG
>CAXRFJ010000308.1:0-2505 GCA_964229475.1 Rubrivirga sp. | reverse complement strand
CGCGGGTTCCAGGCCTCGGCGTCGTCCACGAGCGCGAGCACGCGTTCGCCGGGCTCGACGGCGATCCAGCCGCCCACCTCGCCGGCCCGCTCGCCGTCCACGACGACCTCGCCCTCCGCCGCGTCGACGCGGACGTGCGCCGTCTGCGCGGCGACGGGCAGCGCCAGCAGGGCGCCGAGCAGGAACGCGAACCGACTCATGGGGCCGAGTGGAAGGCGACGACGTGCCGCGGTTCGACGAGCGCGACGAGCAGCCCGCCCCCGACCGCCAGCGCGCTCTTGACGCGCCCCCTGAGCTCGGTCGACCACTCCTCCCGCCCCGTGCTCCCGTCGATGACGACGAGCCGCTTGGTCAGCGTCCCGACGGCGACGCGGTCGCCGATCCAGACCGGCGCGGCCGTGACGCCGCCGTCGCCGCGATAGCGCCACAGCTCGTCGCCGCTCGCGGGGTCGATCCCGCGCACCGTCCCGTCGCTGACGCCGACCGCGAGGGCCTCGCCGCCGACGGCGGCCGTCGAGAGCCGGAGCGGCTGCTCGTCCTGCGCCGTCCAGACGACGTCGCCGCTCCCGGCGTCCAGCCGGGCGAGGCCGCCGCGCGTGGTCGAGACGTAGACGGCGTCCTCGGCGACGGCCGGCGTCGCGTAGACGGGGCCGCCCACCTCGGCGCCCCAGCGCTCGGCCCCGGTCGCGCCGTCGAGCCGGACCACCCGGCCCCGGTCGTCGGCCACCACGACGTCCGTGCCGAGGCGGACGGGGGCGCCGTGGTACTGGGCCGCCTCCGACGCCGGGCGCTCCCACACCACGCGGCCGTCGGCCGGGTCGAGGCCCACCACGCGGCCGTCGAGCGTCAGGAGGACCACCGCGGCGTCGAGGCGGACGACCCCGCCCTGGACGCCCCCGCCGAGCCAGCGCCACACGCGCCGGCCGCGCCGGACGTCGTACGCGACGACGCCCCCGTCCTGCTCGGCCGTCGGCACGTAGAGCGTCTCGCCGTCGGGCGACACCGCCAGCTGGCCCTCGACGCTGTCGCCGAACTCGCCCGTCCCCTCCACCCGGCCCGACTGTCGGTCGATGACGACGACCTCGCCGTTGCGCGTCCCGACCACGACGTAGCGGTCCGTCACCTGCGCCGCCGAGGGGCCGAACGCGCCGTCCGCGTCGCGCTCCCACAGGAGGCCGAGCGGGAGCGTCGGCCGCGTCGGATCCGGGTCGCCCAGCGGGCCGCCCAGCTGGATCGTGGAGCAGCCGGCGAGCGCGACGAGGAGCAGGAGGACGGCCGGCCGCATCAGAAATCGTAGCCGAAGAAAAACTGCCCGAACGGCGTCCGCTCCGACCAGTCGAACCCGTCGGTGAACCGGTAGCCGACGTCGTAGCGGAGGACGATGGCGCCGAGCAGGCTGCCCCGGACGCCGACCCCGATCGAGCCCTTCGTGGTGCCCACGAGCAGCTCCTCGTCGGGCCCGAGGAGCGAGTAGTCCGGGTCGCGGAAGACGTCGTCGTAGCCGTCCGTCCAGTTGTGGGCGGCGTCGACGAAGGCGGCGCCCCGGAGGCCGGCGATGAGCGGGAACAGCGGCGGCCGGCGCATGAGTGGGAAGCGGAGCTCGTGCGACGTGAACCACAGCTTCGACCCGCGGACGCGCAGGAACGGGAAGCCGCGGAGCGACCACGACCCGCCGAGGAGGTTCAGGCGCGCCCGCCGCCCGACGTTCGCGCGGACGAGCCCCCACGAGGCGAACGTCACCTCGTCCGAGATCCGGACGTAGTTGCGCACGTCGGCGCCGAGCGAGTAGTAGCTCTCGTTCGACAGCCAGAGGTCGGTGGCGTAGCCGACGCTGAGGTTCGCGCGGAAGCCCTGGACGGGGCCCCATGCGCCGTAGAGCGCGTGGTCCTCGACGAGCGTGAGCGAGTTCGAGAGCGTCGCCGTGCGGAGCGTGTCGAACGACGTCCCGCCCGTCGCGGCCCGCAGGAGCCCGGTCTTCTGGCCGACGGCGAACGACGTCTCGACGTCGAACCGGCGGAAGTACGAGAGCGGGTAGCTCACCAGCCCGAGCACGCCGATCCGCTGTTCGTAGGACGGGATCCGCGAGGCCTGGTCCGGGTCGGTCCGGTCGTAGCGGGGCCCCGCCAGCCGGAAGGCGCCGTAGCCGACGTTCGCGCGGCGGCCGAGGTGGAGCCGGGTCACGGCGACGTTCAGGCCGTCGAGGAACGACCGGCCGCCCTGGATCGAGTTGGCCGAGTAGGCCGTGACGTAGATCCGCTCGTTGCCGAGCATGTCGGAAAAGGCGATCGTCGCGCCGCCGGCCTGCGCGCTGGCCGTCGTGGTGGTGGCGAACCCGCCCTGGGCGAGGTCCAGCTGGTAGGTCGTGGCGTACGGCTCGCCGGGGTCGCCCTCGACGTCGTAGCGCGCGTAGTCCCAGGGCGCCGCGATCGGCGCCGTTCCGGCGTCGACGATCTGCTCGGGCGCGGCGGCCGATGCCTCGAGCGTGGCGGCCTGGACCTCGGACCG
>CAXRFJ010000307.1:0-5202 GCA_964229475.1 Rubrivirga sp. | reverse complement strand
GTAGGCGCCGACAACATAAGGGGTTGAGGGCGCGTGCCCCGTCCCGCACGGCTCGGCCGGGGCCGCGCGCCGTTCGAGGCCGAGCGAGTAGCCCCGCCGCGGCCGGCCCGGGGGGAGGCCGAGGCGGGGCTACTCGACCGGGACCTCCGTGATGGTCACGGCCCCGAGCACGCCGTAGCCGTCCGTCACGTTCGACGGCAGGTTGATCGGCTCCTGGAACGGGTTGACGTCGTCGCCCGTGGGGTGCCCGAACCACGCGACCTGATAGGCCCCGAACGTGTCCGCGTCGAGCGCGACCACCCAGACGGCGGCGACGTCGCGCTCGCGGTCCGCTCCGGAGTGGAGCACGCGAGTGCGGATCGGGAACGTCCGCTGCTCGCCGTCGAACGGCTCGTCGGTGAAGGTGATGAACGTCGTCCCGTTGGACGGGATCGTCCGGGCGGCCGCGAGCAGGACGGGGTCGGCGGTGGTGTAGGTGATGGGCTCGCGGTCGTAGCGGACGGTGTAGGTCGTGTCGCGGGTCTCCGTGCACTGGGGGTCGACGCAGATCCCGCGGTCGGTGTGGGTCCGGGAGAACGGCCCGCTCACGGCGAGGAGCGCGTAGCGGTCGCCGAGGCCGGCGGGGTCGCGGATGGTCACGCGGAGGTCGCGGTCGACGCGGGTGTAGCCGGGGACGGGCTGCTCGGTCGGCGGGCCGGCCTCGACGTGGACCGCGAGGCGGCCGGGGACCCTGACGGTGGCCTCGGCCGTCGGGTAGCCGGGCGCCGAGGCCCGGACCGTGTACGTCGCGCCGGGCTCGACGAGGGCGTCCGACACGAACGCCCCGCACTCGTAGGTCGCCGGCCCCTTGGTCGGGTGGGCCGGGACGGAGCGGTCGTCGCACCGGGCCGATGCGAGGCGGAGCGCGCCGAGCGGGGCGCCGTCGCGGAAGAGCTCGGCCGTCGCGCCCTCGGGCACGCCGAATCCACCGCGCACGGGCGCCCGGAGGTACGGGTCCGCCGTCGTCGTGATGCGGACCTCGACCGTCGAGTCGGCGGCGAGGACGCCGTTGATGGCGAGGGCCGGCGCGAACTCCGGGAGGGGGATGTCGAGCGTCGGCGTGAAGTCGCAACCGGCGACGGCGCCGGCCAGGAGCGCCGCCAGGAGGGCGAGGAACAGGCGCATCAGAACGAGAACTGGTAGGAGACGGTCGGGAGGACGGGGAAGAGCGCGACGCCCTTGAGCTGGCGGGTCCCTGGGTCGCGGAAGCCCGTGGTGAGCGTCGTGAGGAACGGGTTCTTCCGGTTCGTCGCGTTGTAGACGTCGAACGAGAGCGCGTGCGGGCGCGGGCCGCGGCGGAAGTACCACGTGGCGCCGAGGTCGAGCCGGGCGTAGGCCGGCAGCCGGAACCCGTTGCGCGGGCCGTAGGCCGTCCGCGTGTCGAGGTCGAAGCTGTCCTCCGGGTGGATCCAGGCGGTCAGGTCGCCCCGGCCGTAGGCCGGCGCCTGGTAGAGCGCCTCCGGCAGCGTGACGGCGTCGCCGGTGCCGTAGACGACGGCGGCCGAGACGTCGAATGCGCCGGAGAGCCGGTAGCGCGTCGTGAGCGACAGGTCGTGGCGGCGGTCGTAGCGGAAGGGGAAACGCGCGCCGTCGTCGATGGCGTCGAAGCGGCGGTCGGTCCTGGCGAGCGTGTAGCCGAGCCACGCCGTGAGCCGGTCGGTCCGGTGCTGGACGAACGCCTCCAGCCCGACCGACCGCCCCTCGCCCGTCACCACGAGGTCCTGCCAGTCGTCGAACGGCGCCGTGAAGGCGGCGCCCTCGCGGTAGGCCACGAGGCCGTCCATCTCGCGCCAGTAGCCCTCGAGCGTCCACGACGTGCGGCCGGAGGGGAGCGACCCGGCCGCGCCGACGGCCGCCTGCCACCCCCGCTCGGGCCCGACCCGCTCGGTCGCGGGCACCCAGAGGTCGGCCGGGAGGCCGAGGCCGCCGCCGGTCGTGAGGAGGTGGAGCGGCTGCTGCGTGGTGGCGAACGCGGCATTGAGGGCGAGCCGGTCGCGGAGCCGGTACGACGCGGCGTGGCGCGGCTCGATCGACGGGTAGACCGCGCCGCCGACCGCGTAGAGCGCGCCGTGGAGCCCGAGCCCGAGCGTGAGCCGGTCGGTCACGCGCCACTCGTCCTCGGCGTAGGCCACGACGTCGAACCCGGTCGTCGGCGTCGTCCCGAGCGTCGTGTCCGCCGCGCTGTCGGTGAGCGAGAGGGCGCCCGGCGTGAACCGGTGGAGCCCGCCGCCGCCGCCCAGCCGGACCGTGTGGCCGCCCCCGAGCGCGAGGTCGAGGTCGAGCCGCGCGGTGAGGTCCTGGATGCCCGACCGGTAGCGGACCCGCGTCGACGTCGGCGCCTCGCCCCCGACGCCGTCCTCGACGTCGGCCCCGACCCGGAACGCGTAGTCGCTGGCGGCGACGGTGACGGCCGCGAACGCCCGCGGCGAGAGCACGCGGGTGGCCCGGAGCGACCCGGTCACGTTCCCCCAGTCGAGCCCGATCGACGTCCGGTCCTCGACGTCGTCGGGTCGGAGCTCGGTCACGTCCGCGCCGAAGGCGTCGGTCCCGCGGTAGAGGCTGAGGTAGACGCGGTCCCGGTCGGTGGGCCGCCAGTTGAGCTTCGCGTTGAGGTCGTAGAAGTAGGCCGTCGGGTCGACGGTCTGGTTGCCGGGCTCGGTCGCGTTGCGGTTGGCGCGGGTGATGATCGGCTTGGCCACGACGTCGGCGTAGGTCCGCCGGCCGGAGACGAGGAACGAGGCGCGGTCCGAGAGCGGCCCCTCGGCGAGGAGCCGCGACGACAGCAGCCCGACCTGGCCCGTCACGCGGTGCTGCTCGGCGTCGCCGTCGCGGAGGCGGACGTCGAGGACCGACCCGAGGCGGCCGCCGAACCGGGCCGGGTAGGCCCCCTTCGTCAGCTCGGCGCGGTGGACGGCGTCGCCGTTGAACGTCGAGAGGAAGCCGAAGAGGTGGTTCGCGTTGTACACCGGGACGCCGTCGAGGAGCAGGAGCGTCTGGTCCGGCGAGCCGCCGCGGACGTAGAGCCCGGCCGTCCCCTCCTGCCCGCCGCGGACGCCGGGGAGCGTCTGGACGGCTTTGAGCACGTCGGCCTCCCCGAGGAGCGCCGGGAGCCCCTCGACGTCGGCGCCCGTGAGGGCCACGCGGCCCATCCGGACGTCGGTCTCGGGCCGGCGGTCGGCGGCCTCCTCATCCGCCTCGACGACGACCTCGCCGAGGCCGGCCGGCTCCATCGCCACGTCCAGCCGGACATCGTCGGTGAGTGCGACCGTCTCCGAGCGGGCCACGTAGCCGACGTACGACGCCACGACGCGGACGTCGCCGGCCGGCAGCGGGAGGCTGTAGAACCCGTAGGCGTTCGTCGTCGCGCCGCGGCTCAGCGCCGGCGCGTAGACGGCCGCGCCGACCAGCACCTCGCCCGTCGCGGCGTCCCGGACGAACCCGCTGAGGGTGTGCGTCGGCGCCGGCGCCGCGGCCCGCTCCGGGGGCGGCGCCGGCCGGGAAGGCGTCGCCGCGGCGGCACGGTACAGCGCGACCGTGCCGGACGGGAGCCGCCGGGCCTCCAGCCCGGTCCCGTCGAGGACGCACGCGAGGACGGCCTCCGCGGGCCGGGCCGACTGGCGGACCGAGGCGGGGCAGGCCGTCTGCCGGCCGGCGACGAGGGCCGGCGCGTACACGAGCTGGAGCGAGCGGCGCTCCGAGAGGTCGCGGAGCGCGTCGTCGAGCGGCGGGCCCGTCTGGGCGGCGGCGGTCGCGGCGGCGAGGAGCGCCAGCGTGGCGAGGCGGACAACCATGGGGACAGCGGGCGGGGCCGAGACGAGCGCGCGTCCCGGCCCCGTCGGGGATGACCGGGTTAGCCGCGCGTGAGGACCACGTCGATCACGAGGCCGTCCTCCTCGTCCTGGTAGCGGATCGCGCCGCCGTCGGCGTCGATGGTCCAGCCCTCGTCGGTGAAGAAGGTGTCGACGAACTCGTCGGGCGTCAACGTGAGGGCGCCGTTCGACTGGGTGTAGGTGCCGGCGAACTCCTGGCGGACGTCGCCGTCGAGGTCGTCGGTCTCGCCGGAGGCGACGAGGGCCTCGTAGGGCACGAACAGGAAGGCCTCGAACTGGCGCTCATCGACGAACGTGACCAAGATCTCCGCCCCGGCCTCGAGGAAGTTGTAGGTGGCCTCGCCGGTCGCGGCGTCGCGGAAGGCGAGGACCGAGCCGCCGTAGTCGGCGCCGGCGTCGCCGCCGACGGCGTACGTCGCGCCGACGGTGACTTCGGCGGTCGGGGCCGGTTCGGCCGTGTCGCAGGCGGCGAGGGCGACGGCGAGCACGAGGAGCGCGAGCGGGCGGGGGGAGCGGGTCATGGGTGCGGGGGATGTGTCGGGTGTCGCCTCCGGTACCCGCCAGCGGGTCGGCACCCCCAGGGCGCGTCCGATTTAGTTCGGGAGGACCCGCTCGGCCGCCGCGAAGCCGGCGAAGATGCCGTAGCCGCCCGCCACGTTCGACGGCACGCGCCGGACGTCGCCGAACGGCCCTGCCTGGGAGTCCGAGTCCAGCGCGCGGGCGTAGCGGTAGTACGTCTCGCTCAGCCGGGCCAGCCGGAGCCGCTCCGTGATCCGCGTGAGGTCCGTGTCGTCCTCCAGCCTCCGGACCTCGATCTCGATCTCGACCGGCCCGCCGCTGAACGGCGTGTCGCGGAAGAAGGCCCGGAGGTAGTACGGGTCGTCGGTCTCGCCGAGGAGCCCGTCGAAGCCGCCGTCGGCGAGGGCGGGGGCGGCGCTGCGGAAGCCGAGGGGGAAGACCTGGTCGTTCCCCTCGCCGCCGGGGTACGCCCGCTCGACGAGCCCGTAGAGCGCGTAATAGTCGTCGCCGGGCGGGTCCTCGAACCGGAGCGTGACGCGGTCCACCCGGTCGCGCCCGCCGGTCGGCTCGGGGCCGCGTTCGAACGCGACGATCTCGAACGGGACCGGCTCGGGGACCGTCTCCTCGGCCTCGGCGTCGGGGAAGCCGGGGGCCGAGACGCGGAGCCGGTAGGTCCGCCCCGGCCGTGGCCGCACGTCCGAGACGTAGCGGAGCAGGCGCTCGACGTAGGTCGCCGTCCCGGCGCGCACGCCGTCCTCGTAGACCTCGACCGTCGCCGTCGCCACCTCATCGGCGGACGGGGACGCCAGGGCGG
>CAXRFJ010000306.1:0-6856 GCA_964229475.1 Rubrivirga sp. | reverse complement strand
CGCCCCCCCCCGCCCCCCCCCCCCCGGGCCCCGAGGCCGACCGGGCCGCCCTCCTCCGCCCCACCCCCCCGCCCGATGCCCTCCGTCACCGTCGTCGTCGCCGACGACCACCCCGTGTTCCGCTCCGGCATCCGCGACGCGCTCGAGAAGGGCGGCCAGATCGAGGTCGTCGGCGAGGCCGCCGACGGCGACGAGGCGCTCAAGCTGGTCCGCCGGCTCCGCCCCGACGTCCTCCTCCTCGACATGAACATGCCGGAGGTGCCCGGCCCCGAGGTCGCCGAGGCGCTCCGCGCGGACCCCGAGGCCCCGCGAATCCTCGCCGTCTCGGCCTACAACGACTCGGCGTACATCCACGGGCTCCTCGACGCGGGCGCGGCCGGCTACATCACGAAGGACCAGCACCCGACGGCCGTCCGCGAGGCCGTCCTGGCGGTCCACCGCGGCGAGGGCCGGTGGTTCGTGCCGATCCCGAAAAAGCCCGAGATGCTCTCGCCGCTCACAGGCCGCGAGCACGAGGTGCTGGTCCTGATGGCCCGCGGCGTCGACAACGCGGCGATCGGGGAGCGGCTGCGGATCGCCGAGAACACGGTCCGCAACCACCTCGCGGCGGTGTACTCCAAGCTCGGCGTGAGCTCGGCGCGCGAGGCCGTCGCGTGGGCCTGGGAAAACGGGATCGTCAAGGCGGCCTAAGGCGCTCGGGGTCAGGTGGTTGTGGCGTACTCTCCGCCATCCGCCCCGAGCGGCCGTGCCCCCGCCCTCCGCCCTCCCCCATGCGCCTCCCTCTCCTCGCCGCCCTCGTCGCCCTCGTCGCCCTCGCCCTGCCCGCGCAGGCCCAGGACGTCTCCGCCTCGCCGACGTTCGGCGACCTCGAGCTCGACGAGGGGTTCGAGCCCGACCCCGTCGAGGTGGCCCTCACGGCCGGCGGCACGATCGTCCCGGCCGTCGACGGCTGCGACTTCGGGTTCGTCGCCGAGGCCCCCGACGTCGACCTCTACTACACGACCTCGGGCGCGAGCACGCTCTACATCTCGGCCATCGGCGACGACGACACGACGCTGCTCGTCAACCTCCCCGACGGCTCGTGGGTCTGCGACGACGACGGCTTTGGCGACGGCGACCCCATCGTCGTGGTCCCGAACGCCGAGGACGGGCTCTACGACATCTGGGTCGGGACCTACGGCGAGGAGCCGGTCGACGCGTCGCTGTTCATCTCCGAGATCGACCCGCGCTGACGCGCCGGCGCCCCCGCCGCCGGCCTCGCCCGCCTCGGACCACGCGCCGGGGCGGGCGGCGCCGCGAGACGGGCGGCCGGGTCGGGGCCTCCTCGAAACGCCGGCGAACGGGGCGGTCCGCCCGAACCGCACCCCCCGGCGGGCGTAGCTTTCGGGCCCGCCCCTCGCCCGCACGATGCCCGGAACGCCCGTCAACAACGCGACCCCGAACGAGCGGAAGCTCAACTTCTGGGAAAAGCTCTACCTGCCGGAGATCTTCAAGGGCCTCGGCTACTCGGCCTCGAAGATGTCGCTCGAGAGCTACGCCTTCGAGTACCCCGAGGAGCAGTGGTACCCGCCGGACTCGTACCGCGGGCGACCGGTGCTGGTGGAGGAGCAGGGCCGGCCGCGGTGCGTCTCGTGCGGCCTCTGCGCCCGGAGCTGCCCGCCGCTCGCCATCTCGATGCAGGCCCACGAGGTCCACGACGACATCAAGGAGCGCGAGCCGGCGTGGTTCGAGATCAACATGCTCCGGTGCATCTACTGCGGGTTCTGCGAGGAGGTCTGCCCCGAGGAGGCCATCGTGATGTCGAAGGAGTACGACCTCACGTTCCAGCACCGCGAGGAGGCCCACTTCGGGATGGACAAGCTGCTCGTGCCGAAGGCCCGCCTCCAGGACCGTCTCGACTTCCTCGAGCGCCGCCGCAACGGCCAGCCGGCCGGCGACTGGCAGCACAAGCCGGAGAACAACGTCCACACGCTCCGCAACCGGCTCGACTACGTCGCCCGCGTCGAGGACGCGCTCGCCGAGGCCGACGAGGCCGACCCCGCCGAGCCGCTCGCCGAAGACCTGCACTAGGGCCTGCGGGACGGGGCAGGAGGCGAGAGGCTGTCTGTCGCCCCGTGCCCCGCGCCGCATCCCCCGCGCCTCATGCTCGACAAGTACGCTGAGCCCCGCCGCGACGCCGCCACGCTGGCGGCCCGCCGCGAGGCGCTGATCGACCAGCTCGGGTGGCTGGAGGACGAGGCCGCCGCGCTCGCCCCGCTCCTCGACGCGCTCCCGGCCTGGGCTGTCGAGCAGGCCCCCCTCCCGAGCGACCTCTCGGCCAAGCAGACGTTCGCCGCGCTCGCCGCGCTCGACCGCAACGTCTACCCCGGTTGGATCGCGCGCCTCCAGGACGAGGACGCGCCCGCCTTCGAGACGCCCGCGCTGGCGGCCGACGACGCCGCCAACGGCCGCGACCTCGACGACCTGCTGGGCGACCTTCGCGCCGCCCGCGCGTCCCTCCGCGCGACCGTCGAGGCGGTCCCGGCCGAGGCGTGGGCCCGCCGCGCCACGCTCGACGGCGACGCGACGGACCTCTACGGGATCGCGCTCGCCATCGTCCAGCGCGACGCCGAGCACCTCAAGGAGCTCGCGTACCGGCTCCACGACGCCGACCTCCGCACGCCGAAGGGCTGAGCCCGCGGCGAGGTCCGCCCGCCTCGCTGCCGAGGAATCCGGGCGGGCTTCGCGCTGCGTCCGGCGCAGCGACGGGGTCCACGGAGCCCCGGTGGGGGCCCGCGGCCCCGCACGGATTCGCACCACGCCGGGAGGGCACGCACGCGGGTCTTGGCGGATCACCCGACGGCCTTCACTTTGAAGGCCCCCACCCACCACTCCCATGCCTCCGCACCCCCTCCGCCTCCTCGTCGGCGCGGCCCTGCTCCTGTCCTCCCCCGCGGTCATCGGGTGCGACAGCGGCGTGCCCGACGAGACGGAGCCGTCCGACGAAATCCGCGCGGTGTACGCCCTGCGCTCCCTCGCCACGACCGACACGGAGGTCCCCATCGCGGGAGACGACGCCGCCTGCACGTTGACCACGACGGAGGACTGGGTCGTGTTCTACCCGGAGGCTGGTGAGATCGAGTTGGACGGGAGCGACTTCGCACTGTCCATCCGCGGAGAGCGCCACGTCATCAATGGCGCGACGACCACGGACACGGTGCGAGTCTCGGGGTCCGTTGAGTCCTACGGGGCGCTCCTGCTCCTCCGCAGCACGGCGGGCGACACGCTCGTCGCGGCCACGAGTCCCGCCGCTCCTGACTCCCCGACGACGCTGACGGTCGCGGACGTGAACCAGGCCCTGAGCGATTGCCAGTTGTTTCGCTTCGTGACCGCCGGCCGGTCCCTGTCAACACTCGTCGTGAGAGACGGGACGCGGGACGAGCGCTACGACCTCGCGGGCCTGAGCGAGCCGGGCCGCCTGCCCGCACAGATCCGAGGCGGGCGCGACGTCTACGAGACGATCGAGGACGGGTGGCTCACGCTGTCCGACGACGGGACGTACGCCCTCGACCTGGCGATCCAAACGACCCGATACACCCTTCACACCCCCCCGGCCCCGTCGTCAACGACCACACGGGACACCACACGCATCCGAGGCGGCTACGTCTCGGCGGGCCCGATCGTCCTGTTCCCCGGCCCCCTCCCCGTGTTCGGCGTCGTTGACGGTTCGTCTCTCACCATCTCGGGCTACAGGTCATCCGCGCCGACCCAGACCGCGGGCGAGGACTGGACGATCCGCAACGGCGTCCTCTTCTTGAGCCGGCGGGACGGAACGTGAGCGGGGCCTGAGCCCGCCGCGGCGCCGAGGCGGGCGGAGCGAGCCGCGTACGGACGGGCGGGCCGCGCCCGTTGTAGGGGTCGTCGGCGGGCCCGCGCATCTTTCCGAGAGGCGCCCCGTAGCTTGCCGTCGCCCCACCACCGCGCCCGGATCCGCCTGCCATGACGGCTCGCTACGCCCTCCGCCCGTCCCTCGTCCTCGCCCTGCTCGCGGCCCTCGCCGCCCCCGCCCTCGCCCAGACCGACGCGCCGTCGGCCGAGGCGCTCGAGGCGCTCTACTGGCAGCGCCAGCAGGCCGCGACCCAACGGTTCACCGACGCCGACGTGGCGTTCATGACGGGGATGATCGGGCACCACGCCCAGGCCCTCATCATGTCCGAGATGGCCGAGCGGAACGGGGCCGGCCCCGCCGTCCGCCGGCTGGCGGCGCGGATCGACAACGCCCAGCGTGACGAGATCGAGACCATGCAGCGCTGGCTCCGCGACCGCGGCCAGCCGGTCCCGGAGGTCCACATCGAGGGCACGCGCCTGATGCTCCACATGACCGGCGGCGACGCCGAGGCCGAGCACGCCGGCATGGACCACGGCCAGATGGATCATGGGCAGATGGACCACGGGCAGCACGGCGGCAGCGTAGCCCACGACCACGCCTCCATGCCCGGCATGCTCACGCAGGCCCAGCTCGACGAGCTCGCCGCGGCCCGCGGCGCCGCGTTCGACCGCCTCTTCCTGACCTACATGATCGGGCACCACGCCGGCGCCGTGACCATGGTCGACGACCTCTTCGCCTCCGACGGCGCGGCCCAGGGCGGCAACACGTTCAAGGTCGCCTCCGACATCCAGGTCGACCAGCGGACCGAGATCGCGCGGATGCAGCTCATGCTCGACCAGATGTCGGGCGCCACCGACTAGTCCCCCCCTCCCCGGCCCCGCGCCCGCCTCGACACCGACCCGCGAGGCCGACGCGGTCCGGCCGACTCCCCCGCTCTCTCCCCCCTCCTCACCCCGCCCCCACCATGAGACGTCTCCTCGCCCGCACGCTCGGGCTGTTGCCCCTCGCCGCGCTCCTGCTCGGCCCCGCCGCCCACGCCCAGGGCACCGCCGACGCCCGCGTCGGTCTCGACGCCGGCCTGTTCGACGCCGAGGAGGCCATCTGGAACCTCCGCAAGCTGTCCTCCACGCCGCCCGCCGAGGACTTCGTCGGCGTCACGAACTCGGACCTCGCCTTCAAGGGCCAGTACGCCATCCAGGGCAACTACAACGGCGTGATGGTCTGGGACCTCACGGACCCGTCCGCCCCGGAGCTCGTGACCGAGTACCTCTGCCCGGCCTCCCAGAGCGACGTCTCCGTCTACGGCGACCTCATGTTCGTCTCGGGCGAGGGCTTCGGCGGCCGGCTCGACTGCGGCACGGAGGGCGTCGAGACCCAGGTCTCGGCCGACCGGCTCCGCGGCATCCGGATCTTCGACATCTCGGACATCCGCGACCCGCAGTACATCGCGAACGTCCAGACCTGCCGCGGCTCGCACACGCACTCGGTCCTGAAGGACCCCGACGACGACGAGAACGTGTACATCTACGTCTCGGGCTCGGCGCCGGTGCGGCCGGCGGAGGAGCTCCCGGGCTGCGCCTCGGGCTCGCCCGACGAGAACCCGGAGTCGGCCATGTTCCGGATCGAGGTGATCCAGGTCCCGCTCGCCAACCCGCAGGCGGCGGCCATCGTCAACAGCCCGCGCATCTTCGAGGGCCTCACGGCGCCCGAGGGCCACGGCCCGGCCCCGGCCGACATCCGCGCGATCGAGGAGGCCAAGGCCAACGGCGCCTACACGATCGTGATCGAGGGGAACGAGCAGGTCGTGCCCGGCCGCTACGTCCAGATGCTCCTGGCCCAGATGGTCGAGGCCCGCGGCGGCGAGGGCGCCCCCACGGCGGCCGACTCGACCATGCTCCGCGAGCAGATCCAGTCGATCGCCGAGGAGCGGTTCGGCATCTCGGCCGAGCCGTCGGAGGGCGGCGAGGCCGGCCCCGGCCCGAACCAGTGCCACGACATCACGCTGTACCCCGAGATCGGGCTGGCCGGCGGCGCCTGCGAGGGCTACGGCCTCCTCCTCGACATCTCCGACCCCGTCCGCCCGACGCGGATCACGGCCGTCGCCGACTCGAACTTCTCGTACTGGCACTCGGCCACGTTCAACAACGACGGCACGAAGGTCCTCTTCACCGACGAGTGGGGCGGCGGCGGCCAGCCGAAGTGCCGCGCCGACGACCCGATGGAGTGGGGCGCCAACGCCATCTTCTCCATCAACGGCGAGGCGCTCGACTTCGAGAGCTACTACAAGCTCCCGGCGCCGCAGACCGCGACGGAGAACTGCGTGGCCCACAACGGCTCGCTCATCCCGGTGCCCGGCCGCGACATCATGGTCCAGAGCTGGTACCAGGGCGGCATCTCGGTCTTCGACTGGACCGACCCCCAGAACCCGGTCGAGATCGCCTACCACGACCGCGGGCCGATCTCGGCCGACGAGTTCCAGATGGGCGGCTCGTGGTCGGTGTACTGGTACAACGGCCACATCGTGAGCTCCGAGATCGCGCGCGGCCTCGACGTGTTCGAGCTGACGCCGAGCGAGTACCTCACGCAGAACGAGATCGACGCGGCCAACACGGTCGAGTTCGCCTACCTCAACGCGCAGGGCCAGCCGAAGTACGACTGGCCGCCGTCGTTCGCGCTCGTCCGGGCCTACATGGACCAGATCGAGCGGGCCGGCGCCGCCTCGGCGAGCGACCTCTCGCAGGGCCGCCAGATGCTCCAGAGCGCCGAGGCCGCCTCGGGCGCGGCCCGGGGCCGGATGCTCCGCGAGCTGGCCGACGCCGTCGCGTCGCACGCCGCCGCCGGCGGGCCGCAGGCCGGCACGATGGACAAGCTCGAGGGCGCCCTCCGCGCCCTCGCCGCCGCGCGCTAGCCGCTGCGGCGCGTCCCGAACGCTCCGCGCCCCCGCCCGCCTCGGCACCGAGGTGGACGGGGGCGCGGTCGTTTCCGGCG
>CAXRFJ010000305.1:0-2125 GCA_964229475.1 Rubrivirga sp. | reverse complement strand
CCCGCCGGCCTCGGCGCCCGCGCCCGTGCAGGCGGCGCCCGTCCAGACCGCGCCCGCCCGGCCGGCGCCCCAGACCCCGCCGCCGGCGGCTCCGGCCGTTCAGACTGGGGCCATCCGTGCCGTCGTCCTCGCCGACGACGGGTCGCCGATCTCGGGCGCCCGCGTCCGCGTCGTCGGGACGTCGAGCGCGGGGGCGACTGACGGGAACGGCGACGTCGGGTTCGACGGGCTGGCGCCGGGCGTGCTCAGCGTCGAGGTCGACGCGCCGGGCTACGTGGCCCGCCAGTTCCGCTTCGAGCTCGCCCCCGGCGGGACCGTCACGCGGACGCTCCAGTTCGCCATCGAGGACCTGAAGCTGGAGGCCTACTGACGCGCCCGCGCGAGCGCCGCGGCGGCGTCGATCAGCCCACCCGAGGCCACGTCGAGCGAGGGGATCGGCCGGACCGTCTCGACGATCGCCGCGCGGACCTCGGCCGGCGTCCACGTCGGGTGCTGGGCGATGAGCATCGCCGCGAGCGCCGAGACGAACGGGGCCGCCATCGACGTCCCGTCGAACGCGTCGACCGTCAGGCCGCGGCCGGCGTGGCTCACGATGGCCTGCCCGGGCGCCGCCACGTCGACGGCCGGGCCGTAGTTCGAGAACGGGGCGAGCTCGCCGGTCATGGTGATCGCCGCCGTCGAGATCGTGTTCTCGCCGCGGACGCCGGAGGGGTAGACGTGGACGGCCCGCCCGTCGGCGGCGTGGTTGCCGGCGGCCGTCACGAGGACCACGCCGAGGTCGGCCGCCTCGGCGTAGAGCGCCGCGAGGAGCCGCTCGAGCGCCGGGTTCGCCTCCTCCATCGGCGGCATCCCGAACGACAGGTTGATCACGCGGGCCCCGTTGCGCGCCGCGTAGCGGACGCCCTCGATGAGCTGGCGGAGCGAGCCGCCGCCCTCGGCGTCGAGCACGCGGACCGGCAGGATCCGCACGTCGGGCGCCATCGACTGGACCTGCGCGCCGACGCCGCCGATCTGCGAGGCCACGAACGTCCCGTGGCTCTCCGCCGCGTTCGGGTCGGTCGGGTCGCCGTCGCCGTCGATCGCGTCCCACCCGCGGACGTCGTCGACGAATCCGTTGCCGTCGTCGTCGATCCCGTTCTCGGCGATCTCGAGCTCGTTGCGCCAGAGGACCGGCGCGAGGTGCGGGTTGTCGAACCGGACGCCCGTGTCGAGGACGGCCACGACGACGGGCCGGTCGGCTGCGCGGTACTGCTCGATGGCCGGGCGCCACCCGACGTCGAGCCGCTCGGCGGGCGAACGGAAAAACGGGTTGTGGAGGCCCCACTGCGCCTCCCAGTAGGCCGGTGTGGCCGGGTCGCCGTCGGCTGTCGGTGCCGGCGGGCGCGTCATCGAGCGGGCGCCGAGCGACTGGACGCGGTAGTTGGGCACGGCCGCGAGGACGTCGGGGTCGGCGTCGAGGCCGGCGAGGACCTCGTCGAACGTCCCGCCGAAGGTCCGTCGGAGCGACCGCGTGCCCGACGCGTCGGCCGCGTCCTGGGCGGGGTCGACGTAGCGGACCTGCCCGAACAGGCCGCCGCCGCCGCCCGGCCGGCCGAAGCTCCGCCAGCCGGTCGTCGGGCGGTACACGACGACGAGCGTGCTGTCGTGCGCGGGCGCCGCGGGGGCGCTCGGGGCCGACGGTTGGCTGAAGAGGCCCCACGTCTTGACGCCCGACGGCGCGCCGCGGAGCGCCTCGTAGCGGTCGAGCCAGGCGTCGAGCGGGGCCTCGGGGCGGTACGCGCTCTCCGGCGGAGGCGGGAGGACGGGCGGGGCGCCGGTCGCGCGCGTCCGCGTCGTCTCGAAGGCGAGCTCCGCCGTGGCCCACGCGGTCGCATCGAGGCCGCCGAGGTCGGTGCCGGCGTCGGTGGGCGGGGGGCCGGACACCGAGATCACGGACGAACGTCGCCACGCGGAGGCCGCCAGCTCCTGGCGGATCAGCGGCTCCGGCGTGACGAGCGCCTTGACGACGTCGCGCCCGAACGGGTCACTGGATGTGAACCGGAACTCCGACCCCTCGGGGATGCGGACGGTCGCGCCGGCGGCGATCCGCCCCCCACGGGCGTAGCGGTTCGGGTAGAGGACGGAC
>CAXRFJ010000304.1:0-3271 GCA_964229475.1 Rubrivirga sp. | reverse complement strand
GTTCGCGCGCCCCGGCTGGCGGGGCCGCGTCGGGTTCATCGCCAGCATGACGGCCCCGTTCTGCGCCGGCTGCAACCGCCTCCGCGTCACGGCCGACGGCGCGCTGAAGGTGTGCCTGTTCGGAGCCCGCGAGGTCAGCCTCCGCGATGCGATGCGCGAGGGCGCGACGGACGCCGGCCTGCTCGACTTCGTCCGCCAGTCGCTGGCGCGGAAGGCCCGCGCCCACGCCGGCATGGACGTCCTGGCGGCGACGGAGAACCGGCCGATGATCACGATCGGCGGCTGAGTGCCCCCGCCTCGGCGTCGAGGTGGGCGGTGTGGGGGACGCGGAAGACCGGCGGGACGTCCCCGGGCGTCATCCCGAGCGGAGCCGCGCAGCGGCGGCGTCGGAGGATCTCTTGGGGCGACCCGTCTCGAGTTGACTGCCGGGGGCGCTGACCGGAGGCTGTGCTCGTCAGCGATCCTCGGCTTCGCCGACCTGGCGGTTCGACTCGCTCCGCTCGCTCAGGATGACGAAGGGGGGCAGGGGTCATGACGACGGCGCCACGCGTCAGACTGGCGGGCCCGCTCCGTCAGCGGCAGCTTCACCTCCGCACCTCCGCACCTCCGCACCTCCGCACCTCCGCACCTCCGCACCGAAACCCCCAACCCGTTCGCCGTGGCCGGGTATCTTCGAGGGCGTCCCCCCGCCGCAGCCATGACCGAGACCCCCACCCTCAGCCACGTCGACGACCAGGGCCAGGCCCGGATGGTCGACGTCAGCCACAAGACCTCGACGGCCCGCACGGCGGTCGCCGCCGGGCGCGTCGTCGTCGGGGCCGAGGCGCTCCGGCTCATCCGCGAGAACGAGATCCGCAAGGGCGACGTGCTCACGGTCTCCAACGTGGCCGGCGTGCTCGGCGCCAAGCAGACGAGCCGGCTCCTCCCGCTGTGCCACGACGTCGTGCTCCAGAACGTCGAGATCGAGTTCGCGCTCGACGACGAGGCCGGCGCCGTCGACGTCCGCGCGATCACGAAGACCGAGGGCCCGACGGGCGTCGAGATGGAGGCGCTCACGGCGGTCTCCGTCGCCGCGCTGACGATCTACGACATGTGCAAGTCGGTGACGAAGGAGATCGAGATCACGGGCGTCCGGCTCCTCGCCAAGACCGGCGGGCGGAGCGGCGACTACCGCCGGCCCGCCGGGCCGCGCAACAACTAGACCCCCGGCGGGCGTACCGGCCGCCGCGAACCCACGAGACCAATGGAAGACCTCCTCGGCGTCGGCAGCCTCATCGTCATCCTCGGCGCGGTCCTGTTCGGGATCGTGATCCTGTACTTCATCCCGGTCCGGCTCTGGATCACGGCCATCTTCTCGGGCGTCCGGCTGAGCCTGTTCCGGGACCTCGTCGGGATGCGGCTCCGGAACGTGCCGCCGGCGGCGATCGTCCGGCCGCTCATCACGGCGCACAAGGCCGGGATCCCCGTCGAACCGCCGCTCCTCGAGGCCCACTACCTCGCCGGCGGCCACGTCCAGCAGGTCGTCAACGCGCTGATCTCGGCCGACAAGGCCAACATCGACCTCAGCTTCGAGCGGGCCACGGCCATCGACCTCGCCGGCCGCGACGTGTTCGAGGCCGTCCAGGTGTCGGTCAACCCCAAGGTCATCGAGACGCCGCCGATCTCGGCCATCGCCCGTGACGGCATCCAGGTGCGGGCCATCGCGCGCGTGACGGTCCGGGCCAACATCGACCGCCTCGTCGGCGGCGCGGGCGAGGAGACCATCATCGCCCGCGTCGGCGAGGGCATCGTGTCGACGATCGGCTCGGCCATGACGCACGCCGAGGTCCTCGAGAACCCGGACAACATCTCGAAGACGGTCCTCGCGCGCGGGCTCGACACCGGGACGGCGTTCGACATCCTCTCGATCGACATCGCCGACGTCGACGTCGGCGAGAACATCGGGGCCCAGCTCCAGACCGACCAGGCCGAGGCCGACCTCCGGGTCGCCCGGGCGAAGGCCGAGGAGCGCCGGGCGTCGGCCGTGGCCTCCGAGCAGGAGCAGCGGGCCAACCTCGTCGCGGCCGAGGCCGAGATCCCGAAGGCGATGGCCGAGGCGTTCCGCTCCGGCAACCTCGGGGTCATGGACTACTACAACCTCCGCAACATCGAGGCCGACACCGAGATGCGGACGGCCATCGGCGGCGGCCCGGCCGGCGGCTCCCAGTCGCAGAGCTGACCGGCGCCGCCCCGGGGCAACCCGGCGGGCCCGCGCGTGTCGTGGGGGGCCGCCCTCTCCGACCCATGCTGCGCCTCCTCGCCCTGCTGGCCCTCGCCGCCGGCGCCCTGCCCGCCGCGGCCCAGCCCGCCGGTGGGCTCCCGTCGCCCTACGGCCTCACGTTTCCGAGGGACGGCGACGGCCCGCTCTCCGCGCTCCTCCGCCTCCGCGCCGCCGAGGCCGACTACCGCGCGGCCGGCGACTCCCTCGACTTCTGGTCGCGCTACAGCCAGACCCGCGCGTTCGCCGAGTCGGCCGTCGGGGAGCACCCGGCGGCGCTCGCGTGGTTCGACCCGACCGGGAGCCCGGCGTTCGACTCCGTCGGCGTCGTGGCGCCGGGCGCGCGGGCCGTCGACGCCGCGCGGTACGTCGCGGAGGCCGCGGCGTCGGAACGGGTCGTGATGATCAACGAGGCGCACCACGACGCGTCGAGCCGGCTCCTCACGCTCGACCTCCTGCCGCTTCTCTACGAGCGCGGCTTCCGCTACCTCGCCGCCGAGGCGTTCGAGGCGACCGACACGGCCCTCAACGAGCGCGGCTACCCCGTGGACTCGACCGGGCTCTACACGCGCGAGACCGTGTTCGCCGCGCTCGTCCGCGAGGCCGCCCGCCTCGGCTACACGCTCGTCCCCTACGAGATCGAGCACGGCGACGAGCCCGAGAACGCCACGCTCAGCTACCCGCAGCGGCGCGACTACGAGCAGGCCCGCCACCTCGCCGCGCGGACCGTCGAGATCGACCCCGACGCCCGCGTCCTCGTCCACGCCGGCTACGCCCACGTCGAGGAGACGCCGACGGACTACTGGACGCCGATGGCGCACTACTTCCGCCAGCGGACCGGGATCGACCCGTTCACCGTCGACCAGACCGACCTCGGCGAGAAGAGCGACCCTCGGTACGAGCACCCCGCGTACCGCGCCGCCGACGCGGCCGGCCTCCTCGGCGACCGCCCCGTGGTGCTGCTCGACGCGGACGGCGTGCCCCTGGCGCCCACGCGGGCGTCGACGGACCTCC
>CAXRFJ010000303.1:0-7983 GCA_964229475.1 Rubrivirga sp. | reverse complement strand
CTTCGGCTTGCCGGCCGTCTTCTTCGGCGAGGCCTTCTTGGCGGTCGTCTTCTTGGTCGTCCGCGTGCGCGGCGGGGGCGGCGCGGCCGGAGGCGGCGGGGGCGCCGGGGGCGGGGGCGGCGGCGCGCCGACGTCCTCGGGCTCGGGGGCGCGGACCCAGTCGTCGAGGTCGAGGTCGTCGAGGACGGTCGCGGCGCGACGGCCGGTCTCGGCGAGCGCCTGGCCGATCGTCTCGAACGTGGCCTCGAGCACGAACGCGGCCTTCTCGGACGTGCCGAGCGACTTGAACGCGTCGCGGACGTCGTCGAACGGGTCGGGGTTCGGGGGGGCAGTGGCCATGGAATCGGGGGGGACGGTGCAGCGGGCAGGGGCGCGACACCGAGCGTCGGAGCCTGTCCCCGCCGCCTGCGTTGGACGAGACCCCCGACCCAGAGTTTCGCCCGTGACCGACGCCGCCGACCCGAGCCCCGAGACCCACCGCGGCCTCGTCGTCCGCTCGACGGGCAGCTGGTACGACGTCCGCACGGACGACGGCGAGAGCCTCCGCGCCCGCATCCGGGGCCGGTTCCGCCTCGACGCCCTCGAGATCGACGAGACCAACCCGCTCGCCGTCGGCGACCGCGTCGTGCTCACCGTGGGCGATGACGAGGCCGGGTTCATCACCGACATCGAGCCGCGCGAGAACCAGCTCAGCCGCCGCGCGCCCGGCAAGCGCGGCGCCGTCCGCGAGCACGTCCTCGTCGCCAACGTCGACCGCGCGTGGTGCGTCCAGTCGACGTTCGGACCGAAGGTGAACCCCGGCTTCGTCGACCGCTTCCTCGTGGCCGCCGAGACCCGCCACATCCCGGCCGGGCTGATCCTCAACAAGGCCGACCTGCTGGAGGGCAACGAGCGGGCCGAGGAGGCGATGGCGTTCTGGCAGGAGCTCTACGAGGGGCTGGGCTACCCCGTGATCCTGACGAGCGCCCTCACGGGTCGCGGGATCGAGACGTTCTGCGCCGCGCTCGCGGGCGCCGTCAGCGTCGTGGCCGGGCCGTCGGGTGTCGGCAAGTCGAGCCTGCTGAACGCCGTCGAGCCCGGCCTTGGCCTCCGCACGTCCGAGATCGGCGAGAAGACGCAGAAGGGGCGCCACACGACCACGTTCGCGACGCTCCTCGAGGCCGGCGGCGGCTGGGTCGCCGACACGCCCGGCATCCGCGAGTTCGGCCTGTGGGACCTCGCGCCGGAGGAGCTCGGCGGCTACTTCGTCGAGTTCCGCCCCTACCTCGACGACTGCCGCTTCCCCAACTGCACGCACGTCCACGAGCCCGGCTGCGCCGTCCAGGCCGCCGTCGACACCGACGAGATCACGCCGGAGCGCTACGGCAGCTACGTCGCCATGCTGGAGACGGTCGAGGAGGCCCACCGCGCCTCGCGCGAGGCCCGCTGGCGGACGCAGGGCCGGCCCGACGACCCGGACGAGCCCGTCGAGGAGATCGAGTAGCCCCGCCTCGACGCCGAGGCGGGGCGGCCCAGACCGCTAGGACGCCTTCTTCTTGCGGCCGCCCTTCCGCTTCGACCCGCCCTTGGCCGCCTTCGCGTTGACGAGCTCGACGGCCTGCTCGAGCGTGATCTCGTCCTTGTCCAGGTCCTTCGGGATCGTCGCGTTCGTCTTCTCGTGCTTGACGTACGGGCCGTAGCGGCCCTCGAACACGTCGATCGGCTTGCCCGACGTGGGGTGCGCGCCGAGCGTCCGCAGCGGCGCCGACTTCTGGCGCTTCTGGGCGATCAGCTCGAGGGCCCGGTCGAGCTCGACGGTCAGCACGTCGTCGCCCTCGGCCGGCTTGAGGCTGGCGAAGGTCCGCTCGTGCTGGACGTAGGGGCCGTACCGGCCGATGTTGGCCTTGATCGGGTTGCCCGTCTCCGGGTGCTCGCCGAGCGTCCGCGGGAGGTTGAGGAGCTGGACCGCCAAGTCCAGGTCGACGTCCTCGGGCTTCGTGCCCTTGGGCAGCGAGGTCCGCTTCGGCTTCTTCTCCTCGTCGTCGCCCAGCTGGACGTACGGGCCGTAGGGGCCGGACTTGAGGAGGACCGGCATCTCGGCCTCCGGGTGGATGCCGAGCGGGCGCTCGTCGTCGTTGGCGTCGATGAGCGCGGCGATGTCGGCCTCCGAGAGGTCGGCCGGCGCCTGCTCCGGCGGGAGCGACGCCGTCGAGCCGTCGGGGGCCGCGGCGTACGGGCCGTAGCGGCCGACGCGGACCTCGAAGTCGCCCCACTTGACGTGGCGCATGGTCGAGATCTCGCGGGGGTCGATGGTCTCGACGCCCTCCTCGACCTTCTTCTCGAGGCCCTGGGGGCCAGAGTAGAACCGCTCGAGGTACGGCCGGCGCTCCTCGTTGCCGTCGGCGATCTCGTCGAGCTCCTCCTCCATCCGCGCCGTGAAGTCGGTGTCGACGAGCCGGTCGAAGTTCTTGGCGAGGAGGTTCGTCGTCGCCATCCCGGTGAACGTCGGGACGAGCTGGTTGCCGTTGCGGACGACGTAGCCGCGGCGGACGACCGTGTCGATGATGGACGCGTAGGTCGACGGGCGCCCGACGCCCGCCTTCTCGAGCGCCTGCACGAGCGAGGCGTCGGTGTAGCGCGACGGCGGCTTCGTCTCGTGGCCGACGGCCTCCACTTCCTTGCAGCCGGGCGTGTCGCCCTCGGCGAGCGGCGGGAGCGGGCTGTCGCGGTCGTCGAGCGCGGCCGTCGGATCGTCCGTGCCCTCGACGTAGGCCCGGAAGAAGCCCGGGAACTCGATGACCTGGCCGGTCGCCCGGAACGTCGACTCGTCGTCGGTGCCCTCGGCCGCGAGGATCGTGGCGCGCGTGCGGAGGAGCCGAGCCTCGGCCATCTGCGACGCGACGGTCCGCTTCCAGATGAGGTCGTAGAGCTTGCCCTCGTCGCCCGAGAGCCGGAGCTCGTCGCGCGTCTTCATCGCGGTGCCGGCCGGGCGAATCGCCTCGTGCGCCTCCTGCGCGTTGCGGACCTTGCCCGAGTACTGGCGCGGCTTGGGCGAGAGGTACTCCTTGCCGTAGCGGGCCTCGACGGCGCCGCGGGCCGCCACGACCGCCTCGGTCGAGAGGATCGGCGAGTCGGTCCGCATGTAGGTGATGTGGCCCTGCTCGTAGAGCTTCTGGGCCGTCTGCATCGTCCGCCGGGCGCTCATGCCCAGCTTCCGGTTGGCCTCCTGCTGGAGCGTCGAGGTGATGAACGGGGCGGCCGGCGAGCGGCGGGCCTTCTTCTGCTCGACCTCCGAGATCCGCCACGGCGCGTCCTTGAGGCGGGACGCGAGGCCGGTCGCCTGCTCCTCCCCCATCACGAGCGCATCGCTCTTGGGCTTGAGCGTCCCGGTCTTCTCGTCGAAGTCCTTGCCCGTCGCGAGGCGCTGCTCGCCGAGGTGCGTCATCTTGGCCTCGAACGGGACGGCGTCCTGCTCGAGCGTCGCCGAGAGGTCGAAGTAGCTGGCCGACACGAAGTCGAGCCGCTCCCACTCGCGCTCCACGAGAACCCGAACGGCGACCGACTGGACGCGCCCGGCCGAGAGCTTCGGGGCGATCTTCTTCCAGAGGACGGGCGACACGGAGTAGCCCACGAGCCGGTCGAGCACGCGCCGCGCCTCCTGGGCGTCGACGAGCCGGGTGTCGAGCTCGCGGGTCTGGTCGAGGGCCTTGAGGATGGCCTCCTTGGTGATCTCGTGGAACACCATCCGGCGGACGGGCACCTTCGGCTGGAGCACCTCGAGGAGGTGCCACCCGATCGACTCGCCCTCGCGGTCCTCGTCCGTCGCGAGGAACAGCTCGTCGGCGTCCTTGAGCGCGTCCTTGAGCTGCTTGACGACCTTCTTCTTGTCGGCCGGGACGACGTAGAGCGGCTCGAAGCCCTCCTCCACGTTGACGCCGAGGCGGGCCCACTTCTCTTTCTTGACGGCCTTCGGGATCTCGGAGGCCGACGACGGGAGGTCCCGGACGTGGCCCATCGAGGCCTCGACCTGGTAGCCGGCGGGGAGGAACTTGCGGATCGTGCGGGCCTTCGTGGGAGACTCGACGACGACGAGGCGCTTCATAGGGGGAATCGGGTCCGGGGTCCGGGCGAGCCGGGCAAGCTAGCCCCCGCCGGTGACGACCCTCTGGCACGGCCGGGGCGGAGGGCGGGGCGAGGCTACACGCGGGCGGCGCGTGCCCGTTCCGCCTTGGCCGCACCCTCACGACCGGCGGCGTCCCAGATCCGCCGTCCCAGCGTGGCCGGCACCACCACCGACCCGACGCGGCTCACGCGGACGGCGCTCCGCCCGCCGTCGACCGGCATCACGCTCTGGACCGCCGACCACGGCACGAACCGGAGGCCGGCCCCGGCGCTCCCGAGGCCGAGGTGGAGGCCGGCCTCGTCGATCGCGACCTCGCCGGTCGGGCCGGGCGGCGACACCAGCGGCTCGGCCTCCCCCACGAACGGCGACGCCTCGTACGACTGGCGGAGCCGCTCGGCCATGGCCACGAACGCCGCCGACCGCCGCCGCGAGCGGCGGAACGCCGCCGCGGTCGCGACGGCGAGGGCGGTGAGGACGAGGGCGCCGAGGAGGCTGGCCGCGAGCATGGCAGGACCGGGGACGGCCCAACCTTACAGTGGACGCCGATCACCGGCAAGGCCCCTCCGGGCGATTCGGACTGTGAATTCAGACCGTTAGGTAGGAAAAGCGCTTCCGCCCTCTCTCCCCCCCGCGCCTACCCGTAGGTCGCCTCGAAGCGGCGCATAAAGTCGACCAGGAGCTCGACCGAGCGGGGCTCGACGGCGTTGTAGATCGACGCGCGGACGCCGCCGACGGTCCGGTAGCCCTTGAGCGAGAGGAGCCCCTCGCGCGCGGCGTCCTCGAGGAAGCGCGCCTCGAGGTCCTCGTCGGGCAGGCGGAACGTGACGTTCATGTGCGACCGGCTGTCGTCGCGGACCGTCGGCCGGTAGAAGTCGCTGGCGTCGAGGGCGCCGTAGAGCCGGCTGACCTTGGCCTCGTTCCGCTCGACCATCCCCGCCAGCCCGCCGTGGCGCTCGATCCACCCGAGCACCTTGTCGACGATGTAGATGGCGAACACGGGGGGCGTGTTGAACAGCTTGGCCGCGTGCGTCCCGTAGTCGAGCATCGTCGGGAGGCCGGGGACCCGCGACTGGAGCACGTCGTCGCGGACGAGGACCGCCGTGACGCCGGCCGGGCCGATGTTCTTCTGGGCGCCGGCGTAGATCAGCCCGTACCGGTCCACGTCGATCGGCCGGCTGAGGAAGTCGGACGACATGTCGCACACGAGCGGGGCGTCGCAGATCGGGGTCTCGTGGAATTGCGTCCCGTAGATCGTGTTGTTGCTCGTGAAGTGGAGGTAGGCCGCGTCCGGGTCGACGGTCCAGTCCGACGGGCGGGGGATGTAGGTGTAGTCCGCGTCGCGGCTGCTGCCGGCCACCGTGACCGTCGCGTCCCGGTCCCTCGCCACGATCTCGGCCTCCTTGATCGCCTTCGCGCTCCACGCGCCCGTGTCGAGGTAGCTGACCGTCCCGCCGGGCGGCAGCAGGTTCAGCGGGACCTGGTGGAACTGCATCGACGCGCCGCCCTGGAGGAACAGGACGTGCCAGTCGTCGCCGAGCCCGAGGAGCGACGCGAGCCGGCTCTTCGCCCGCTCGTGGATCTCGGTGTAGGCGCCGGAGCGGTGGCTGACCTCGGCGATCGAGGCGCCGAGGCCGGAGAACACGGGCAGCTCGTCGCGGACCTCCTCGAGCACCTCGGTGGGGAGCGCGCCGGGGCCGGCGGAGAAGTTGTGCTGGCGGAGGTCGAGGTCGGCCGGCGGCGTGTCGTACGTGACGGGGCGGTCCATGGGGAGTTCGCGGGTGTCCGAGTGGCCTAGTGGACGAGCAAACGGCGGGCGGGTTCGCACGCACCGGCTCGCCCCCTCGCGAACTCGGTCATTCCGCCCCGCACTCCCGCCGCCGCGTGTCCATGATCTGGACGATCTGCCAGCCGTCGTCGCCGAGCGCGAGGAGGAACGCGTTCGTGCCGCAGTGGCTGAACTGGCCGCCGGCGTAGAACTCGTAGGGCGTCCACGCGACCGCGAGGCCGTCGTCGACCATCACGGGGTAGTCGTCGGGGATCTGCTCGTCGAGGTCGACCGGGGCGCCGGCGACTGAGGCCAAGAACTGGGAGATCGGCGCCTCCTGCACGGACCGCTGGCCGTCACGGTGGACGGTCGTCATGAGGCGCGCGTCCGGGTGGAGGGTGGCGCGGATCGCCGTCGTGTCCTTGGCGCGCATCCCGTCGAAGAGCTGCGTGATCGTCGCCTGGACGGCGGCCTCGGGCGCGTCCTGGGCGGCGACGGGGAGGGCGAGGAGCGCGGCGAGCGCGAACGGAGCGAGACGCATGGCGGGGGCGGGGAAGGGGGCCGCAGTCTACGGGGCCCGCCGCCGAGGTTGCGCCGGCTAGCGCTCGTCCTCCAGCGTGTCCGCCATCTGCTCGGCCGCCTCGGCGTCGGGCCGGGCGGGCTCGACCGTCTGCCGCGGCTTCGCGGGCCGCCCCTTGGCGCGCGCCTCCAGCTCCTCCCGTACGAACCGCTGCATCCGCTCCTGCGCCGTCTGCGCGAACTTGAGCTGGAGGCGGCGCCCGAACAGCTTGAAGCCGATGCGGTAGAACGGGTTGCGGATCCGGTCGGGCTTCGAGAACGCGTCGATGTGGAAGTCGACGGCGCCCGTCCGCTCCGTCTTGCGGACCTCGAACGTGATTTGGCCCATCTCGAAGTGGCCCTCCAGCGTCGCGTAGTCGAATCCGCAGGCGTGGACCGGCCCGGCGTCGGTCTGGCGGACCTCGTCGATCTCGTCGCCGACGCGGACGCCGAACCAGAACGTGAAGCCGAGGAACCGGGCCCGGAGGAGCATCGGGCGGCCCGGGAGCGGGTCGTCGGGCGAGAAGATGCCCGTGATGAGCGTCGGGTCGGGGAAGGCGTAGTGGCGGACGAGGTCGCAGGCGATGGCGAACGACGCCCGCGCGTCGTCGGCGGGCAGCGGCGGGCCGGGGGGCTCGGGCGGGAGCTCGGCCTCGTGGTGGTCGAGCCGCCAGCCGTCGGCCTCGGAGTAGTCGTGGTCGTCCGCCAGTTCGAAGTTGTACCGCGCCTCGCGGACCGCGTCGAGGCGGTCGTGGTAGCGCCGCCAGTCGGGCCGGCGGGGGACGGCGCGGTGCCAGAAGGGGTCGTCAGCCATCGTCCCCGCCGTCGTCGGTCGCCTCGCGCTCGGTGAGGACGCGGACCTCCTCCATCTTCTGGCCGCCGCAGTCGTCAGCGACGCGCTCGCAGAAGAACGTCCACATGGCCTGCTGGGCCTTTTTGGCGAGGCCGAGCTCGTCGTAGACGAAGTCGACGGCGCCGTCGCGGCTGCGGGCCCACGACTCGATCGAGAACCGGAGGGCGCCGGCCGCGGTCGGGTGGGCGGCCGCTTCGAACCGGATCTGGCCGGCCTCCATGTGGCCGTCGAGCGTGGCCAGCGTGAAGCACGTCGGCTCGACGGCGACCACGCGGACCGGCCCGTCCCACGGCGACCGGATCTTGATGTCGAACTCGTCGCCGACGTCGAGGCGGTCGGGGGCCCCCTTCGACTTCTCGAACACGGCGATCTCGTCCGGCACGTAGGCCTGGATGTTCTCGCCGATGCACGCCATCAGCTCCTCCGGCGACTTCGTCGTGTGCTCGACGTCGACCTCATAGCGCCGGTGGAAGCGGGCGCCGACGCCGGCCTCCTCGGGCTGGAGCGCGCGCTCGCCCTGCGGGGCGGCCGTCGGCGGCGGGTCCGGCGCCTTCGGAACCTCGCGCTCGACGGCGCGGACGGGGTAGCCCCACCGCTTCCACAGCCACGCGCCGAGGGCGGCGCCGGCCGTCAGCGACGCGGACGAGATGAGGATGGCACGGGTGCGTCGGGTCATGGGCCCCTCAACGCGCGGCCCCCGCCGGG
>CAXRFJ010000302.1:0-12793 GCA_964229475.1 Rubrivirga sp. | reverse complement strand
GCCGGCACGACGACGTGCGAGCTGTACCCGCCGAACCGCGTCAGCGCGATGACGGGGTCGCCCTCCGCGAGTCCCTCGACGCCGTCGCCGAGGCCGGCGACCGTGCCGGCCACCTCGTACCCGACGACGGCCGGGAGGGCGGGCGCGTCCGGGTAGAGCCCCTGCCGCGCGAGGACGTCGGCGAAGTTGACCCCGGCCGCCTCGACGGCCACGAGGACCTCGCCGGGCCCCGGCGCGGGGTCGGGCGCCTCGCGGACTTCGAGGACGTCGGGGGCTCCGGTGCGGGGGATCCAGACCTGGCGCCTGGCGAAAGTGTGGGGTAGAACTCGGCGCGGGGTGACCGCCGAGGGCACGCCTCGTACCCTGAGCCCTCCCCCGCGCCCCGCGAACGCCCCACCGCGTGGCGCGTTCGGACCCGTCCGCAACGCCCCTGCCCGTGCCCGACCTCAACGTCGTCCGCCTCATCACCCGCAAGCGCGACGGCGGCGCCCTCGCCGCCGCCGACATCGAAGCGCTCGTCGCCGCCTACACGGCCGGCGACGTCCCCGACTACCAGATGGCGGCGTTCCTCATGGCCGCCTTCCTCCGCGGGCTGAGCGACGACGAGACGGTCGCGCTCACGCGGGCCATGCTCCACAGCGGGACCGTCCTCGACCTGAGCGACGTGCCCGGCGTCAAGGTCGACAAGCACTCGACGGGCGGCGTCGGCGACAAGGTGTCGCTGGTGCTCGCGCCGATCGTGGCCGCCTGCGAGGTCCCGGTCCCCATGATCTCGGGCCGCGGCCTCGGGCACACCGGCGGGACGCTCGACAAGCTCGAGGCGATCCCCGGCTTCGACGTCGGCCTGAGCATCGAGCGGTACCGCGAGGTGCTCGGCGAGGTCGGCGCCGTGCTCATCGGGCAGACCGGCGAGATCGCCCCGGCCGACAAGCTCCTCTACGCGCTCCGCGACGTGACGGGGACCGTCGAGTCGATCCCGCTCATCGCCGCGAGCATCCTGTCGAAGAAGCTCGCCGAGGGCATCGACGCGCTCGTGCTCGACGTGAAGGCCGGGCGCGGGGCATTCATGAAGGACCAGACGCGGGCCCGCCAGCTCGCCGAGACGCTCGTCCGCGTCGGCCGCGGCTTCGGCACGCCGACGGTCGCGCTCCTGACGCAGATGGACGTCCCGCTGGGCCGCGCGATTGGCAACGGGCCCGAGACGGCCGAGGCGGTCCGCCTCCTCAAGGAGCAGACGCCGGCCGGCGGGCCGTGCGACGACGTGATCGAGGTGACGCTGGCCCTCGCGGGCGAGTGGCTCTGCCTCGGCGGCGCCTCCGTGACCCCCGAGGCCGGGCGCGGGCTGGCCGCCGCCGCGCTCCGCGACGGGTGGTCGTTCGGCGTGCTCCAGGAGATCGTCGAGGCCCAGGGCGGCGACGTCGACGCGCTCGACGACCCGGACGCGCTCATGGGCGAGCCCGTCGCCACCGTGACCGCCGACGCGGGCGGCTTCGTGACCGACATCGACCCGCTCGCGCTGGGCTACGCGGCCGTCGACCTCGGCGCCGGCCGGGCCAAGAAGGAGGACGACGTGGACCCGAAGGCCGGCTTCGTCCTCCACAAGAAGCCGGGCGAGCCCGTCGAGCCCGGCGAGACGCTCGCCCTCATCTACGCCTCCGACCCCGCCCGCGCCGACGCCGAGGCGGTCCGGGCCGCCTTCACCCTCGGCGACGCCCCGCCCGCGCCGCGGCCCCTCCTCCTCGACCGCTTCGACGGCGACGGGTGGGCGTCGGAGGCCGGCGCGTAGGCGACGGGGCCGGGCCGCGCTCGGCCCGTCTCTCCCCCGGCTCCGGCCCGACCGGCGCACAACCATTTCCCCTCACCGCCGTACGACCCGGGAGCGCGACGCACCCCGTACTTTCCGGCGTCCGCTCTCACCCGACCCGACTGCCCCATGTGGAAGCGATTCACCCGTCTCATCAAGTCCATGTTCGGAGGTGCCATCTCCGCGATGGAGGACCCCCGCCTGATCCTCGAGCAGAACATGCGCGAGTTGAACGATCAGGTCCCGAAGATGAACGAGAACATCGCGACGGTGAAGGCCAACGTGATGCTGCTCCAGAAGGAGCACCGGAAGTACACCGCCGAGCAGCAGTCGCTGACGTCGAAGATCAAGGCGGCCATCCAGGCCGGCCGTGACGACATCGCCCAGCGCTACGCCGTCCAGCTCCAGGGCGTCAAGGAGGCCCAGGCGCGGACGGGCGAGCAGCTCCAGTTCGCCGAGCAGGCCTACGACAAGGCGCTCCAGGTCAAGAAGGCCTTCATGCGCGAGCGCGAGAAGAAGATCGCCGAGGCCAAGGAGGCCCTCCGCGCCCACGAGCGCGCCAAGTGGCAGGCCAAGATCGCCGACACGCTCGAGCAGTTCGAGGTCGCCGGCGTCGACTCGACGCACGACGAGATGGTCCGCCGCGTCAACGAGCAGTCGGCGCGGAACGAGGCCCGCATGGAGATGGCGCTCGACTCGATCGACACGGAGGCCATGCAGATCGAGGAGGACGCGCAGGAGCTCCAGGCGGCCGAGCTCGTCAAGCAGTTCAAGCTCGAGATGGGCATGAACGAGCCGGCGGCCCAGGAGGCCGCGCCCACCCCGCAGCTCTCCATCCCCGAGGAGGAGGCCCCGTCGACGGAGGCCGCCGCCGAGCGCGACCGGACGCGAACGGAGTAATCCGAGGGGCTGGGGACTGGGGATGGGGGACGGGCGTTCTCCCCTCGGTCCCGAGTCCCGACAGTCCCCAGTCCCCACAGTCTCATGGACAAGGAAGAGTTCGAACGCATCAAGGCCGAGGAGAAGGCGCACCTCCGCCAGCTCCGCCAGCTCAAGCAGACCCACCGCGGCGCCCAGCGGATGGCGTCGTCCGCCGAGGCGCTCCGCGCCATGCGGAACGAGGCGCTCGAGGCCGAGACCGACGCCATGACCGACAAGCTCCTCCGCGACGCGGCCCACGCCGAGGCCCGCTTCGAGCTGGCCACCGAGGGCTACGCGCCCCAGACGGGCAACGCCGAGGAGGTCGACCGCGAGGCGCTCGCCAAGGCCGAGGCCGAGGCGCTCGTCCGCCAGATGAAGGCGGCCATGGGCGGCGGGGCCGGGACCCTCGAGGAACAGGCTCAGAACGCCGCCGACCCGGCCGCGCCCGCCTCGGCGCCGTCCGGGCCCAAGACGATCGGCCGGACGCCCCCGCCCGACGACGCGCCGTCGGCCGACCCCGCGAAGGGCGCCAAGACCATCGGCCGCCCCCCCAGTGCGTAGGGCGTAGCCCGTGGGACCGCCCCCCACGCCCCACGACCTACGAACGACACACCCCATGCCCGACGAGTCGATCAACTTCACGAAGGAGGCCTTCATGAGCCCGGTGAACCTGGGCTTCCTGATCCTCGCCCTCGTGATCGCCCTCCTCACGGGCGGCGTCACGGCCAACGTGCTCCTCGTGTTCGCCGCGGCGGCCGAGCTCCTCTACCTCGGCACGCTCCCGCGCAACGAGCGCTACAAGCGGGCCGTCCGCGCGCGGAAGATCGACGAGCGCCGGAAGCAGCCCCGCGACCGCGAGGTGTTCCGGACGCTGGCCAAGGACGACCAGAAGCGGTACGTCCGCTTCCGGAACATGGAGAAGGCGATCAAGGACAACTACGCCAAGCTCCCGTACTCCAGCCAGGGCCTCCTCGACGCCCACCTCAAAAAGCTCGACGGGCTGCTCGACGCCCACCTCAACCTCCTCCAGCTCAAGGAGCGCTACGTCCAGTTCGCCCGGCGGACCGGCGAGAACGACATCGTCCGCGCCATCACGGCGCTCCAGAACGAGATGCAGGGGGACCCGCCGCGCGTCCGCGCCATCAAGCAGCGGCGGCTGACGATCCTCCAGAAGCGGCTCGATCGGTTCAAGAAGGCCGGCGAGAACCTCGCCATCATCGAGGCCCAGCTCGAGACCATCGAGGACGTGACGCGCTACGTCTACGAGCAGTCGCTCACGATGCAGAACCCGGAGGAGGTCTCGTTCCAGCTCGACACGCTCATGAGCGAGGTCGAGGAGACGCAGCACTCGATGGAGGAGCTCGACGAGACGCTCGGGATGGGCTCGCTCACCGAGCTCGACTTCGAGGCCTTCGAGGCGTCGTCGGCCGGCGAGATCGGGAAGGTCGAGGAACGGATCGACGCCGGCCTCCTCGACGACCTCGACGACGTGCTGGGCGACGCCGAGCAGACCGAGGCCGCGGCCCGCCGCCGCCAGCGCGAGGGCTAGCCCCGCCTCGGCCGACCGGCGAGCGACGCGGGGCCCGCCCGACGGGCCCGCCGAGGCGGCTCGTGCCGGCGCCCCGATCCCTTTCTTCTGCCCCACTCCCCCGATCCGTTGGCCGACTTCCAGACCCTCCGCGCCGAGACCGACGCCGACGGCGTCCTCACGATCACGCTCGACCGGCCCGACGCGCTCAACGCGCTGAGCCAGCAGCTCGTGGCCGAGCTGTCGAAGGCGCTCCGCCTCGCCCGCCAGCCCGACGTCAAGGGCGTCGTGATCACGGGCGCCGGCGAGAAGGCGTTCGCGGCCGGCGCCGACATCTCGGAGTTCGCGGGGATGGAGCCGCTCGACGCGCACCGCTTCGCGGCGCGCGGGCAGGCCGTCTTTTCGTCCATCGAGGGCCTGCCGAAGCCGGTCGTCGCGGCCGTCAACGGGTTCGCGCTCGGCGGCGGGTGCGAGCTGGCGATGGCCTGCCACCTCCGCGTGGCGTCCGAGGCGGCCCAGTTCGGGCAGCCGGAGGTCCAGCTCGGCCTCATCGCGGGCTTCGGTGGGACGCAGCGGCTGCCGCGGCTCGTCGGCCACGGGGTCGCGGCGGAGATGCTCCTGACGGGCGCGCGGATCTCGGCGCAGCGGGCCTACGAGGTCGGCCTCGTCAACCGCGTCGTCCCGGCCGCCGACCTGCTGGCGACGGCCAAGGAGCTCGTGCTCACGATCGCGTCGAAGGCGCCGGTCGCCGTGGCGATGACGCTCCAGGCCCTCCGCGCCGCCGACCTCCCGCTCCCGCAGGGCCTCCAGCAGGAGGCCGCCCTGTTCGCCCAGTGCGCCGCGACGGAGGACTTCGCCGAGGGCGTCATGGCGTTCCTCAACCGCGAGACGCCGGACTTCCAGGGGCGATGAGCGACCGGTGAAGGGCGAGGAGCCCGTCCCGCTGTAGTCTGCGCTCGCTATGACCCTCGCCCTGATCATCCTGCTGATGCTGGCGCTGAGCGCGTTCTTCTCCGGCTCGGAGATCGCGTTCGTGACGGCGAACCGGCTCAAGACCGAGGCCCGCGCGCGGCAGGCCGGCTGGGTCGGCCGCGTGGTCCAGGAGTTCATGGCCGACCCCGGCACGTTCCTCACGACGACGCTCGTGGGCAACAACGTCGCGCTCGTGGTCTACTCGACGCTCATGAGCCTGGCCCTCGAGCCCCCGCTGGCGGCCTTCTTCGGCGGGACGCTCGGGATCGCGGACCCGACCGCCTGGGTCCTCCTGACGCAGACCGTCATCGCCGCGCTCGTCGTGCTCGTGGTCGGCGAGGTCCTCCCGAAGTCGCTCCTCCGCCAGCCGCCGGTCCGCGTGCTGTTCGTGCTGGCGGGGCCGCTCAAGCTGACGTACCGGCTGTTCTGGGTCCTCATCAAGGCGGCCGGGTGGGTCAGCGGGCTCCTCGTGAAGGCCGTCGGCGGCGAGGGCGACACGGTCCAGCAGTTCCTCCAGCGCGACTTCGAGCTCGTCATCCGCGAGAGCCGCGAGACGGGCACGCTCGACCTCGACGAGGAGGAGTCGGAGATCCTGTCGAACGTGTTCGAGCTCCGGTCGCTGCGGGTCAAGGACTCGATGATCCCGCGCACCGAGATCAAGGGCGTCGAGGAGGGCGCGACGATCGAGGCCGTCCGGAAGACGTTCATCGAGACGGGCTTCAGCCGGCTGCCGGTCTACCGCGAGAACGTCGACAAGATCGTCGGCGTGGTCCTGGCGCACGACCTGTTCCACGCGCCGGAGTCGCTGGCGTCGATCCTCCGCCCCGCCCGCGCGGTCCCCGAGTCGAAGCCGTCGCGCGACCTCCTGTTCGACTTCCTCCAGGGCGGCACGACGCTCGCCGTCGCCGTCGACGAGTACGGCGGGACGGCCGGGATCGTCACGCTGGAGGACCTCCTCGAGGAGCTGTTCGGCGACATCCGCGACGAGCACGACCCCGTCGCGGCGCCCATCCGCCGGATCGACGACCGGACGGTCGTGGTCCACGGCCGCGTCGAGATCGCCGACCTCGCCGACGAGACCGGCATCGACCTCGACGACGGCGACTACGACACGGTCGCCGGCTTCGTCCTCGCCCACATGGGCACGGTCCCGGCCGAGCACGCGACGTTCGACTACGAGGGCCTCCGCTACACCGTCACGAAGGCGACGCCGAACCGGATCGACGCCGTGCGGATCGAGCGCCTGTAGGTGGCCGAGCGGGCTCCCTTCCTCGCCCTCGACGCCGGCAACTCATCCGTCAAGGCCGCCGTGTGGGACGGCGGGTGGGGCGAGATCGTGCGGTTCCCGTCCGACGACGCGCCCGCCGAGGTCTGGGCCGGCCGCCTCGGGCGGCTCGCGGTCCGGGCCGAGGCGGGCGGGATCGCGTCGGTCGTGCCCGACCTGACGCCGGTGCTGGCGGAGGCCGTCGGCGCCGTGACGGGAACCGCGCCCACGGTCGTGTCGGTCGACCTCCCGCTCCCGTTCCGCCTCGCCTACGCGACGCCGCGGACGCTCGGGACCGACCGGCTGGCGGCGGCCGTCGGCGCGCACGCGCTCGCGGAGGGCCGGGCGGTCATCGCGCTCGACGCCGGCTCGGCGATCACGACGGAGGTCGTCACGGACGAGCCCGCGTACCTCGGCGGCGCCATCCTGCCTGGCCCGGACCTCCTCCGCCGCTCGCTCGCCCGCGACACCCGCCAGCTCCCCGACGTCCCCTGGCCCGACGTGCTCGCGCCCATCGGCGACTCGACCGTCACGGCCATCCAGGCCGGCCTCGGCGCGCTCGTGCTCGACGGCGTGGCGGGGCTGCTGCGGCGGACCAGAGCTGCGCTCGGCGGCGACGCGCTCGTCATCGCGACGGGCGGCTGGGGCCCGTGGCTGGCGGAGCGGCTCGCCGACGTCGACCGGGTCGAGCCCCACCTCGTCCACGACGGCGTCCGGCGGCTCTCGGCCCCCCTCTGACCCCGACCGCCTCGCGCCCGAGGCGGAGGCCCTCGCTACCGGTCGAGGTCGATCAGCGACTGGACGCGGGCGAGGACCATGTCGATGGCGACCTGGTTCTGGCCGCCGCGCGGGATGATGACGTCGGCGTGGCGCTTCGACGGCTCCACGAACTCGAGGTGCATCGGGCGGACCGTCCGCCGGTACTGCTCGAGGACGGACTCGACGGACCGGCCGCGCTCGTGGAGGTCGCGCTCCATCCGCCGCATGAGGCGGACGTCGGCGGCGGCGTCGACGAACAGCTTGACGTCCATCCGCTCGCGGAGCGCGGGCTCGGCAAGCACGAGGATGCCCTCGACGAGGACGACCGGCCGGGGCTGAATCGTCTCCGTCTCCTCGCGCCGGCTGTGCGTCTCGAACGAGTACGTCGGCTTCTCGATGGGCTCCCCCGCCAGCAGCCGGTCGAGGTGCTCGACCATGAGCTCCGTCTCGAGCGCGTCGGGGTGGTCGAAGTTGAACCGCGCGCGCCGCTCGGGCGGCAGGTGGTCGAGCGGGCGGTAGTAGGCGTCGTGGTCGAGCAGCGCGATCCGGCGCGTCCCGAACCGCTCCATCACGCGCCGCTGGACGGTGGTCTTGCCCGACCCCGAGCCCCCGGCGATTCCGATGACGACGGACATGGTTGTACAGGCAGGGGGCATGAGGCCCGGGGCGCGGGGCCGGACGCGAGAGCCTCCTCCCGCGCCGCGCCCACGCCGCGCGTCCCTCTAGTCGTCGTCGTCCTCTTCGCGGGCCTTCCGGGCGCGGGCGGCCTCCGCCTCGGCCTCGGCACGGGCTTTCCGCCGGGCCTCGCGCCGCTTTTCCCAGCCCGGGCTCGTGACCATCACGACCGTCCCGCCGCCGTTCGCGTCGATCTCCGACGCGTCGTGGTCGACCTCGTAGCCGTCGGGCGCCTCCCAGTCCTCGAGCGAGTCCACCGAGTCGGCCGTCTCGTTGACGATGTGGGCGACGAGCGCGCCGCGGAGCTCCTTGACGCCGTGGGAGACGGCCGTCCGCTCGCCCCCCTCGTCCTCCTTGTAGAACTTGACCCGGATCATCCGGGCGTAGGTCTCGGCGTCGTCCCAGGCCGTCTCGTGGACGCCCGGCAGGAGGTTCCAGACGGCGTGGCCGGCGACGAGCGTGTTGAGCGCGTCGGAGAGCGGCTCCCGCCAGTAGGCCGAGACCTTCCCGACGCCCTCGACCTTGGCGTCCATCTTGAGCTTGTAGTTCGGGATCAGGTCGTCGGGCCGGAGGAGCCCGAAGAGGCCGGAGAAGATGACGCCGTTCTCGAGGAGCCGACGCTGCGATCCCGTCGGGAGCCCGGCGAAGTCCATCGAGGCGTACATCACGCCCGGCCCGTACCGGTCGACGGCCGCCATGAGCGGGCTCCGGTAGACCTGGAGGTTGGCCTCGACGGCCTCCTCGAGCGTGTCGCCCTTGACGCCGAAGAGCTGCTGGAGCTCGTCCTCGTCGGCGCCCTTGATCTGGGCCTGGAGCGCGTCGATGAGCGTCCGGCGCTCGGGATTGAGCTGGTTGAAGTAGTTGAACGTGTTCGACGAGCGGTAGTCGAACATGTCGGGGGCCAGCGGGTTGCCCCCCGGCTCCTTGCCCTCCGCGCTCGGGAGGAGAATCGTAAAACGCACGTGTGCCGGTGGCGGAGAGGTCGCGCGGGTGCGCGAGGGAAGACGGGAGAGTTAGGCGCCGTCGCCGGACCGCCCGAGGCGGGCCTGGCTGATGAGGGCGTCGGCCTCGGAGAGGAGCGACTCGGCCTGCTGGCGGGCGTCGGCGATGAGGGCGTCGGCGCGCGCGCGGGCGTCGGACGGGACGCCCGCGCCGTCGAGCCGGTCGACGACGGCGGCGAGGTCGCCGGCCCAACGGTCGAGGAGGTAGGCCGCGCGGCGGCGGAGCTGGCGGCCCTCGTCGGGCGCCAGCAGGAGACCGACGGTCACGCCGGCGGCGCCGCCGACGAGGAACCCGAAGATGGAGGCGCGGATGGCGCGGCTACGCTGGCTCATGGATGGGATGGGGGGACCGAGGCGATGGGCAGGGGAAGATAACGGCCCCGCCCGACCCGCTCGCTCCGGCCGAACCCGAAACAGGCCGCCCCCATCTGGGAGCGGCCTGAAACCGGCGGACCGCGACGGATCCGGGAAGAGGGCAGCCGAGCTGCCAGGGCCGACCTAGCGGCCCTTCTTCTTGTGGCGGTTCTTGCGAAGCCGCTTCTTCCGCTTGTGGGTCGCGATCTTGTGGCGCTTGCGCTTGCGTCCGCAGGGCATAGGGACCGTGGAGTGGGTGAGGAGGTCGTTCGGGCCGTAGAGAGCAAAGGTAGGGCCGGCCCGCCGGCATCCCAAGGCGGCGCCGGGTTCTGACCGAGGCTTCACGTGCCCGTCCTTCTGGAGTCGCCTCCGGACCCCGCTAGACGGTGCCTCCCGGCCCACCAGCGCAGCGGCCGTACCGGATCGGATACAGCCCTGTCTACCGTGCTGGACGCCGACCACACCGGGGCCCGACGATGCAGCCCGTGGGGTAGCGAGGGGACCGTCTTTCCCAACGGACGACTCCTTGGCACGCCCCTTGTCAGGGAAATCGGTACGTCCTCACCGGCACGACGTGCCGCGGGCGTGACAGAGCGATACCTAGTGCGCACCGCGGCTTCGGCCCGCGCACGCCGGGCGGACACGTACGGGTGAGCGTGTCCGCCCGGCTTTTTTTTGTCCCTCGCGTCGGTCGGGGCGGAGTCGTAGCCTCGTCGATCATGGTCCGCGCCGCCGCCCTCGTCTCGCTCCTGGCCCTGGTGGCCTGTGCCCCCCGGCTCAGCCCACCGTACCGGGACTACGAGGTCCGTGCCGCCTCGGCCGACGTGACGGCGCTCTTGGAGGAGGCGGCCTCCGACGCCGGCTGGGCGCTGGCGGAGTCCCTCGACCCGGCCATCGTCACGACGGCGCCGAGGCAGGTGTCGTCGGGGTTCGGGTCGCGGACCGACGCGGCGCTCGACCTCGTCCCGCTCGACGGCGGGTTCGTCCGGGTCTACGTCCGCGCCGAGAAGCGGTCGTGGCTGAGCGGGCGGACGAAGGTGTACGCGCTCGACGGCGAGCTGCGCCAGTCGGTCCTCGGCCCGCTCTCGGCCGCGCTCTCCGAACGCGGCCTCGTCCCCCTCGGGACGCCCCGCGACCGGGATGAAGACGCGACGGAGTAGGCACGCCGTCGGACGTGCGTACGTTATGGACTGCCCGGCGCGCCCTGCGGGCCGGCTGTTCTTTGGGGATGACACGGTTTCGACGAGAGGCTCGTGCGGCAGGCCGCGCGCCGGGTGGTGTCCGATACGCCCGTGACACCCATCGGACCGCACTTGTAGCTGCGAACGACTACTCCTACTCGCTGGCCGCGTAACACACGCCGCTAGCTGTCTTGCACACCGGACGCTCACTGACGACGTGCAAGGCACCGACTAGAGTGAGCTGGTCCCGAAGGCTCCGGCTGAGCCCGACGGACGAGATCTAACCAGCCTGCGCTCCACCGGAAGCCCGTCAGCGGGCCCCGCCGGCGGAGCAAAGACTCCAAAGCGCTGACTACGCGCGTAGACGCCTGGACTGTAGCGCCTTTCGGACCCGGGTTCGACTCCCGGCATCTCCACAACACGCGAGGCCCCGACTCCCCACGCTGGGAGTCGGGGCCTCGTCGTGTCCGGAGGCGAGGTTACTCGCCGGCCGCGCGCGTCGTGTCGGCCGCGATGGCGTCGGCGCGGCGGTCGAGGGCGAGGACTCCGTCGGTGATCGCCTGGCGGAACGGCGGGAACTGCGCGTCCGACGTGTCGGGATAGGCGCCGAGGCGGGCGCTCAGGCGCTCCCGGTCGGCCGCGAGCGAGTCGACGGCGCGGAGCTGGCGGCCGGTCGTGTCGAGGGCGGCCGCGGCGCGGAGGGCGGCGAGGCGGGCGTCGAGGTCGCCGAGGCCCCGGACGGCGGCGGCGCGGAGCGCGTCGTAGGTCGGGGCCGCGTCGTAGCGGGCACGGCGGACGGCCTCCGCGAGGCGCTCAGCCTGGGCCCGGACGGCCGTCCGGACCGAGTCGAACTGGACGGGCGGGACCGGCCGGAGGCTGTCGACGCGGACCTGGAGCCGGCGGCGGTCGGCGCGGAGCCGGTCGAGGACGGGGGCGTAGGCCGCCTGCGCGACGGAGTCGGCCGCGGCGGCCTCGGCCTCGAGGCGGGCGAGGTCGGCGTCGAGCGAGAGCGTCTCCTCGAAGACCTCCGCCCGGAACCGCTCGACGTCGGCCTCGGGCACGGCCACCGTCGCCGCCGGGTCGGCGGGCTCGTCGTCGCAGGCGCCGAGGGCGAGGGCCGCGAGGAGGGGGCAGCGCAGGAGGAGCGTGCGCACGGGGGGGGACGGGGCAGAGACAGAGCGCGGGCGGCCCGCCGACTGGGGAGGGCCGCCCGGAGGATAGAGGCCGAGGGGCTAGACGGTGCGCGTGCCCCGGAACTTGTTGACGGCCCAGAGCAGGATGACCGCGCCCAGCGTCGCGACGAGGATGCTCCAGATGAACCCGCCGTCGCTGTCCACGAACGGCAGCAGATCGACGAGGACCCCGCCGATGAGCGCGCCGACGATGCCGACGACGATGTTCATCCCGAGGCCCATGTCCGTCTTCATGATCTTCTCGGCGAGGAATCCGGCGATGGCGCCGACGACGATCCAGAAGAGGAAGCCAGTAATCATGACGGGAGGGGTGGGGTGGGAGGGGCGTCTCCTACCCTCCGCCCGCCCGAAAGGTCCACCCCGACCGGGCGGCGGTGGTTAACGTCCCGTCTCCCCCGGTGCCCATGAACGTCGTCCTCTGGATCCTGCAAGCCGTCCTCGCCGCCGTCTTCCTCGGCGTCGGCGCGCTCAAGCTGGCGAAGCCGAAGGAGGCCCTGCTCGACCGGATGGGCGCGCTCGAGGGGTTCCGGCCGCTCACGGTCAAGGCCATCGGGCTGAGCGAGGTGCTCGGCGCGCTCGGGCTCGTCGTGGCGCCGCTCGTCGGGTGGGGCGCGCTCGTGCCGTGGGCCGCGCTCGGGCTCGGGTCGGTCATGGTCGCGGCGGCGATCGTCCACGGCGAGCGGGGCGAGTGGACGATGCTCCTGCCGACCGGCGCCCTGCTGGCGCTCTGCCTCGTCGTGATGTACGGCCGCAGCGCCGACATCCCGCTCTAGGCGCCGGCCTCGCCCGCCTCGGGCACGGCGAACGGGAACGCGAGCTGGCGGCCGGCCTCGGCGGGGACGAGGCCCGAGACCGTCAGCCCCACGAGCCGGCACGGCACGTCGGGCGGCGCGGGCCGGTGGAGGAGCGCCACCCCGACGCCCAGGAGGTCCGCCTCGGCGGCGACGGGGACCGGAAGCGTGGCGCTCCGCTGGGTGATCTCGAAGGCCGCGCTCTTGAGCTTGAGGGTGACCGTCTTGCCCGCCAGCCCGTGCCGCGCGAGCCGCCGCGCCAGCTCTTCCGCGATCGGGCCGAGGCGGGCCGCGAGGGCCTCCGGCCCGCGCTCGTCGCGACGGAACGTCCGCTCGACGCCGCCCGACTT